>JAGQPK010000580.1 GCA_020426755.1 Planctomycetales bacterium | reverse complement strand
CCGGCGTAACGGTGCGCTCAGCCTGTTTCTCAGCCAAGCCGAAGTCTATCAATTCGATACGGCATGCCGCTGGCGTCGCGGCTATTATCATGGCTCCCTGCTAAAGTCCGTCGACGGGCATCTAGTAAAGATGTATCGCAATCGGACACCCCAGGCAACGGAACTCGTCAGCCAACCGCTTTCGGGCGTCGAGGAGCAGGCGGCTCTTGAGCGTTTGACTAGTCGCCTCGCTCAACTGCAAGCGACGCTCGATGCGAACGACTTCGAGTTAGTCGGTCAAGTGACCGCATCGGAAAACGGTCCCCTGCCCCGTCTGCTGGCATGGCTTCGCAATCGACCAGCACCAATCAGCATCGCTCCCTCGCCTCGCGTCGGTTGACGTGTCGCGATCGTTGAGCGGCGACCATCCGGTCACTACACAACGCTGACGACGTTCGTGCGTCCCCACACCGGCGTTAACGCCGCCTACCGTCACGGTGTCACTACGCGACGCAGGTTTGGCCGCCCCTGCTTGCCTAACGAATAGGCAAGCATCGCGCTATCATTCAGCAAAATGATCACGTCGGTTGTCTCCGAGAAGTCCGCTGAGCGGACCTCGAAAAAAAATCTTCGCAAGTTTCTACCGAGGTTTCTCGCGGATTTCTTGCGTCTTCGCTGAGCGACTTTGCAAATTGCAACGAAAGCAATGTCAGCGATGCCAGTGAGTGGCACAGTGCTTGCTCTACCAGTAAGACATCAGAAGCGAAAGGTTGCAAAGCCTGCCAGGAAGTTCAGAGGCCAAGAACGGCCAACCTACTTCCTCTCATGCTTTGAATCAGCTACCTGATAAGACACCTCTACCGAACCCTGTCGTGAGTCAGGCCGGACAGAGAAACCGCCGTGTTGTTCCGCCTCCAATACGGTCGGTTTCTCTGTCCTTTTTTTATGCGCCGATTCGTTAGCGACTTTGCCTGCCGCGGATTCAGTTCGCCGTAACGCGCTTTGGAAGTGCGGCCACGCAGCCGCCGTTTTCGAGCGAACGATTGCGTTAGCGATTCGTCGAGCGGCCGAATTCACACCTTCTCGCTTCGTCCAACCGCTGTGAAAAGCGATAGCTGCGCGATCGTGCTCCAAAAGGACAATTCGGCTGAGGCCACAGACGCAAAAGGCGGGACGACGAACGTGTCGCGTCCCGCCTGCGCGTATTAAGATCGAAGCACGACTGTCGGTTTATTTGCGGCGGAAACGCAGCAAAGCCAACAGACCGCAGCCGGCGAGGATAATGCTCGCGGGCTCCGGCACGGCAGCGACTGCCGCTCGCGGACCTTGCTCGTAGCCGCCATCAGAGAAAGCGGTCACGAAGTCCGAACTATTGAAGACACCATCGCCGCTCCAATCGCCACTCGCCCACGTGGCGGCTTCACCCGTCTCGTACTTGCCCACAGTAAATACCGCGACCAAGTCCGACGAGTTGAACTCGCCATCCAGGTTCGAGTCGCCCATCCAGGTCTTCGCGACATCGTGAACATACGCGATCCGAGCGTCGATGTCCGTAATCGCGTCGATTGCAGCAAATGGATCAGAGCCCAACGTGACGCGCCCGGTCAGCGGATCAAAGACCCACTGTTGATTCGGATCGCCTGACATCAGAATCGGTGTGCCTAGAATCATATCGGCATCGATAATCTGGAACGAATCACCGTTTGCCACGTTGCCGATCGTGTTCAACAGGAACGTGACTCCATCGACGTCCAACACGGTCTTGTAGACGTTTGGATCGCTGTTTGCCATCGCGATAACGTCCGACGTGTCGTTGTCGCCGTTGAGTTCGAAGGCAAACGGTCGTGAGTCCGAGAGTTCCGCAACCTTTTCGCCACTCAACAACGGTCGCACTGACGCGCGCAAGTGGGTATCAGGAATGTAGAGCGACTCGGCCTCCACCGGATCCAGCGGATCTTCGGCAGCGGTGGGGAATCCCAGCGCGCCGCCGACTTCGTCATTCGCAACATCGTAGTCCCAGTAGATGACGCCCGAGTCTCCGCCGCCACCTTCACCCATGTTGAACTCGACCGCGATCCACTGACCACCTTCTGGCACAGTCAAGTCGATTTCGCCGAATCCACCACCGCCACCGTTGCCGGTGCGCAGGACGTTTGTCCATGTATTGTCATCAATCAGAACTTCATCGGGCGAGTCGCCGGCTACACCACTGCCGTCCGCATCAACGGCCCAGTAAGTATAGTCGTCGACACCATCGGTAAAGAGATAGGTACCCGATTTGGGCACGAAGAGTTCGCCCGTAGCGCGCACGACGTACTGATCCAGGTTGTCCCCCGCACCCACTTCATCGGGATACTTGACCATTTCACCGATCGGTTCATCGGTACCTGACCACCAAGTCGTGCCATGTCCCGCTTGGAACGGAGCAACCATGGTGTCAGTGCTGTCGAACACTTGCTCGACACCATCTTTCGAACCGGGGTTGTTGGCGGAATACCATTCCTGCATCAAACCCGGCGTCGGTGCACCGGCATCACCGAACACGAGATTGGCATTGGCCCCGGCAATGCTCATCGTGCCAATGTTGAGTGCGCCGGCGACTGCCGTTGGCGGTGCGGCCCCCATGAGACTGCGAATGGCCGTCTCATCGAGTGCTTCGTCCCATACGCTGATGTCATCCATCATGCCGCCGTGGCTGTTACCGCCCAGATTGTCGGCGCCGAAAGCGGCTTCACTGATGAAGTTCAACGGATCCTTCAGGTCGGCGCCTGAGTCATGGAACAACTCGCCGTTGATATAGATCGCCGTATACGTCTCATCTTTGACGTACGTAAAGTGATTCCATTGGCCTTTGTACATCGACGAATCCGCGATGTTTTTGGAGATACGTTGATTCGCACCGCAACACCCCGCTACGTCAAAGTAGACGGTGCCATCACCCCAAGGTGCATGCGAACCAAGTTGCCGGTCGGGTCCGAAATAGAACGTCCAATTATCCTGCGGTTGTTCATCATTGCCGTACAACCAAAATGCAACCGTGGCCTGATCATTGTCGACCAAAGAATCGAAAGCACCCCCGGATGCGATATCCGTCAGGTCCAAGAATGCGCCGTTGTTGAAGTCACCCAAATCCATGGCGCGGTCGCTCGCACCACCGGTCACGCCGCCGCCAGCGGCCGTATACAGTGCGCCTGACATGAAGCCGTCATTGCCGTTGCCGCTCTGATCAACGGCCACGTCAGGAGCCGACGCATCATTGAAGTCATAAAACACAACCTGTCCGGCGCGAAGATCGGCTGGACAGAACAAAGCTGTGGCAACGGCCAGCAGCCCCACCCCTCGTATTCGCCATCGCATTATCACTTCCCCCATGAACCCATGAATGCCAGAACCGCGGCGACACCCAACCGCTAGAGATTGCTCACACGATGCCGACCGCGACAACTATCGATGGGTCGAAGGATAACGGACCGAATTAGGCGCTTGCAACAAAAAAAACTGACTATACGATCGTTTGTGTTCCGTTGTTCGGTCTTCCGTGCCTGGAGCTTGCATTCGTGCCATCTCACCCAAAATGCATGTCGGCTATATACATTCTCGTATCTCTAATTATCTGTTCGTCCAGTTGCGCGCCGCGTTCCGCTCCACAAGCAAACACCGTACGCCATTCAGAGCACGATGACCTGTCAGCGACTTCATCAGCAGATGCAAGCTCAGCGGCGCAGCCAACCGCTAGTCCTACAACGACTAATTCAACGACCGTAGTGCCAGACCTGGCGACACGCTCGCTGCCTGACAACATCGTGACTGAAATCACGCACGTCTCGCCAACTACGGATGAATGGGACACGGAGACGTTCAACGAAGCAGCATCCTCGCGGCTGAAAGATCTCGCCAAATCACTACGCCACACGGATACAGGCCCGCCCGATCCACGGGTCCTAGATGCATTCTCGAGTACAACGTTTTCGGCAACACCACTTCGCCCGTCCGATTCCGAGTTAGACGTCGCCTTTTCCGACAGTCTGCTTGTCGTGCGTCGCGCCAAGGACCTTGCATCGTCTCAACAGCAAGTAGCCTCGACGACACTCAGCGGTTTACTTGGCGAATTGCAACGCCACTTCGGTACCGATGCTG
>JAGQPK010000057.1 GCA_020426755.1 Planctomycetales bacterium | reverse complement strand
TCCGTGGTTCTGTGATCCGTGGTTCTGTGATCCGTGGTTCTGTGATCCGTGGTTCTGTGATCCGTGGTTCTGTCATCCGTGGTTCTGTCATCCGTGTGATCCGTGTCATCCGTGGTTCTGTGATCCGTGTCATCCGTGGTTCTGTGATCCGTGGTTCTTCACCAGACGAAACGTTTAAAATCCACTCGTTCACGTCCGAAGTTGATCAGTAGGCCAACTTTGAAGCCGGTGGCTTTCAGTTCGTTCAGCAGTTGAGCTTCATCCGCCGGGTTATACTCCTTGGCCACTTTCAGTTCGACGATGACCAGACCGTTGACCAGCAGATCGGCCACGTAGCTTCCGACCAGGACATCTTTGTAACGGACCTGAATCGGTCGCTCCATCTCGCAGGTGAATCCGCGTAGTTGAAGCTCGACTTGCATGGAGTTGCGGTACACGCGTTCCAAGAACCCGTGGCCTAAGTGGTTATGGACTTCGAAGGCGGCGCCGATAATCTCACGGGTGACTTCCTGACGTTGAAGCTGCATGCTCGCTTCCTCCCCAGAGCAAAAGGTCTGGCAGGGTACACAAAACATCGCTTCGTTGTCGAACGCCTTGAGACCTTGATTTGGCACTGGAAGTTGAGTCGGCGCCGGCCGACCGGGAAAACGCGAGAATGCGGTGTTGGCATCGCTAGATTTTTCGCTGCGGGCTGCCTACGCTGTAGAGCTGACAAGAGCACAACCACCGTTAGCGCGAGGTCTCCGTGTCCTTCCCCAAAGTCTTCCGTCTCGGTCAGACCCTGGCCGGTCCCGCGATTGCAGATCCTGCTGCAGAGATTCGTCATCAGCTTGCAGCGATCAAATTACAAGAACGCATTCAGCCTGATCAGCGAGTAGCGATCACAGCCGGCAGTCGCGGCATCTCCAACATCGACCGCATCCTTAGAGCGATTGTCGACTGGGTTAAGGAGCGAGGAGCCCAACCGTTCATTGTGCCGGCGATGGGAAGTCATGGCGGAGCAAACGTTGCCGGTCAACTTGAAGTACTGCGGACGTACGACATCACTGATCAAACGATGGGCTGTCCGATTTTGGCGAGTATGGACACCACGGTTGTGTGCCAGGCTCCACAAGGTTTTGAGGTCAATTTTGATCGCCACGCATTTGAAGCGGATCACGTCATCGTCTGCAACCGCATTAAACCTCACACCGATTTTGATGGGGCAATTCAAAGCGGCTTGATGAAAATGATGTTGATCGGCCTTGGCAAGCACCGCGGCGCGTCGATCTACCATCGCGCTTTCCGTGATTACAGTTTCGATGAAATCGTGCGCAGCGTTTCCGCAACCGTGATTCGCAATTGTCGGATAGCGGCGGGCGTTGCCATTGTTGAAAACGGACATGAACACACGGCGCTGATTGAGGCGATGCGGCCCGAGGACATCGCGACGCGCGAGCCGGAACTGTTGAAGCAAGCGTATGAGTGGATGGCGCGACTGCCATTTGATCAAATCGATGTTCTCGTTGTGGATGAGATCGGCAAGAACATCAGCGGCACGGGAATGGACACGAATGTCGTGGGACGCAAGCGTTACGAACACACTGCGGCTCCGGGCGAGCGGCCGCAGATCAAGAAGATTATCGTCCGCGGTTTGACCGAAGCGACACATGGAAACGCCACAGGCATTGGCGTCGCGGATTTTACAACCGAACATGTCGTCAATCAGATTGACTTCCCCGCCACACGAGTGAACTGCGTTACCTCCGGCCGCACCGCCGTCGGCATGCTGCCGCTCTATTTCCCGACCGATCGTGAGACCATCACAGCAGCACTCAACACAATTGGCCTCACTCCGCCTGAACAGGCAAAGCTAGTGCATATCCCGAATACTCTGCACTTGGCAGAAATGTGGTGCTCCGAAGCGTACCTGCCGGAAGCCGCGCAGCAACCGAATCTGAAAATACTCAGCGACCCAATGTCGCTCGAGTTCTCCGCAACCGGCGAACTAATCGGCCCACGGGCAGAGAAATGATGCCGTCGCTCCCCGTTTTCTCGTACTCGAAACAGAGATCCACTGTTGGCCCTGTTCGAGTATGAGTACCGCGGCGCCGAGTACGAGTACGAGTACGAGTGCGAGTACGAAGTTCGCATCGCTCGTTACGATTAGCGATAGCTGCGCGCTCGTACTGGTCTACTGGACTACTCTCCCTACTTCTCTACTCTCTCCCCGCCCCACTCATCAGCAAGCCGATCGAGTTTCGCGACGACATCGGCGGGCAAGGTCAGACCGTTGGCGAGAGCGTTGTGGCGATGCTTCCATTCTCGTTCGCCGGGCAACATGATGTGATCGACACCGGCGATTGTTGGCGCGGCATGAATTTCGTCGACAACGTGGCGGATTCGGCGTTCGTACTCTTCGGGGGCCATCATCGCTTGTACGTCGAATGCTAGGAACGCTGCACCGTGGCGTGTTGGTTGCGTTGGATCGTCGAACATCCAGCTACCAACTTGCCAAGTGAGTGCGGCGCCGGTGAGTACTCCTGCGAGCCCTTCAATCATGAGCGAAATGCCGTAGCCCTTTGCGCCGGACATCGGCTGCAACGCTGCCTTGAGCGGATACAGGCTTCCGTCGGTAGTCGGCAAGCCATCCAGACCATTGATCCAAGTCGTAGGAATCGGTTCGCCACGTTGATGAGCGGCATATACCTTGCCACCGGCGACGGTACTTGTCGCCATGTCTAACAAGATTGGATCCGAATTCGGTCCAGTGGGAATTGAGTAGGAAAGCGGATTGCTGCCGGTCACCGCGCGCAGCGAACCGGGTGCAGCAACACTCGGTATGTCATTCGCCATCGACATGCCGATCAGACCTTGTTCTGCTGCGAGCCATGAATAGTACCCGGCCGCGCCAAAGTGGTTTGTGTTGTGCACGCCGACGTACGCGACGCCAGTGGTCCGCGCTAGTTCGATTGCCGTCCGCATCGCGAACGTCGCGGCCACTTGCCCCATCACGTTTTGACCGTCGACCATGGCCCACGCGGGACCAGAGCGTGATACGAACGGCTTGTTCGTCAAGCTCATACCGCCGGCTTTCACGCGGCGCAAGTAATCAAATAGCAGCTTGCTGCCATGCGTAAACGTGCCCCAACTGTCGGTCATCGTTAACGCATCGGCCACCGTTCGCGCATACTCGTTGTCTGCTCCCGCTCGCTCCATCGCCGCTTGGCAAAATGCGTGCAGTTGTTCCAGAGGCAACGTAACCGACTTAGACTCACTCATTGAGGCCATGCTCCACAGTAGAAACGAGAAGGTTATCGTTCGCGCAGTATTTGCAACTACGCGACGATTGGCAAGACGACTTCACCATGAATATCCGTCAGGCGATAGTCGCGACCGGCATGTCGGAACGTCAGTCGTTCGTGGTCGAGTCCCAGCAGATGGAGAATGGTGGCATGAAAGTCGTGCACATGAACCCGATTTTCCGCGACGGCAATCCCATATTCATCCGACTCACCGTAGCTGATTCCTGCTTTCACACCACCGCCAGCCAGCCATGACGAGAACACTTGATGATGATGTTCGCGGCCCGGATGGTCGGCCTTTTCGTGATATGGCGTGCGACCAAATTCGGTCGTCCACACGACCAGGGTGTCATCGAGTAGCCCACGCTGTTTCAAATCGCGAATCAGCGCCGCAATGGCCTGATCGACGTTCTTCGCAAGCGGTGCATGCGTGGCCATGTCGCCGTGGGCATCCCAATTGTTGGCAGCGCCAACATCGATCAACTCGACAAACCGCACATCACGTTCGATCAATCGTCGCGCGACGAGGCACTGCCAGCCGAAGCCAGTCGTTTGTCCGCGTTCCAGCCCATACATGCGCAAAGTTGCCGGCGTTTCACCGCTCAGGTCCAGCGCTTCAGGTGCCTCGTGTTGCATGCCAAATGCTGTCTCGAACGAACGAATGCGGGCAGCAAGTGCCTGATCCTCCTCACGTCCAAGTTGATGTTGCGCATTTGCGCGATTAATTAGTTCCAATTCCATCTGTTGCAGACGGAGTGACTTGCTGCGGGGCCTAATGTTTGCTATCGGTTCTGCACCGGGTACCAACCAGGTGCCTTGATGAGCGCCCGGTAGAAAATCGCTGCCCCAAGTTTGCGTACCCGCATAAGGTGCATGCGGCGCGATCACGACAAACGAAGGCAGATTACGATTCTCGGTTCCCAAACCATAGCTGACCCATGCGCCGATACTAGGTCGCGCAAACGTCCACGATCCGCAATGCATTCCCAAGGTGCTCTCGTAGTGATTCGTGTGATCGCTGGACAGCGAGCGAATCACGCACAACTCGTCGGCAACCGATCTCACGTGCGGGAAGAGATCGCTGATCATGGTGCCGCATTGACCACCCGGACGAAACTTCCAATTCGGACGTTTCAAGAAGCGCGGAAACTGGCCCAACTTGCCCTGCCAGTTATCAACCATGATCTGTTGACCATGCTGTGCAATAAGCTGCGGCTTGTAATCGAAGGAATCTACGTGCGATACTCCGCCCGTCATGTATAAGAAGATGACTCGTTTCGCACGAGGTGCCGTCAGGGGAGCGCGCACCGCCAAGGGATCCGGTGCGTCCACCGGTGTTTTACGACCATCCACCGCAGTCGCTTCTTTAGCCAACATCGCTTGCAACGCAATGCCTAGTGCACCGCCTGCTGCGCGCTGTAGCCAGGTACGACGATTAGGCAACAACGACGCTCGTACTTCGTGATTCACAGTGTGATCCTATGTGGCCTAGCCAGCGACTCGAACCTACCTATTCAACAAAGAGAAACTCGTTGCGGACCAACAACGTTCTCGCCAACGCTCGCCATGACTCGGCATCGCATTCGGCTGCATCCGCATTCACAGCAGTGGACAGCAACTCTTGCCGATAGGCCTGCGTGAATTCAATGGCCGCCGTTGCTTCAACTGAGCTTGGATCTCGCGCGAGCACACGACGATAGAGCATTTGCGTCTGTTGGTCGGCTGCTCGATCGGTTGTGTAACACGCGGTAGCGAGTTGCTCTGCGCACTGATGAACGAAGTCCGAGTTCATCAAAAAAAGCGTTTGTGTGGGAACGGTCGTCAGTTCGCGTTGACCCGTTGAGCTATTTGGATCTGCACCGTCAAAGAGTGCCAGGAACGGATGCCGCTTTAGTCGCTGTTGCATCAAATAGACGCTACGCCGCTGCGTGGGATACTCGGCATAAAACGGCGAGTGCTGCGTGAAGCCCCAAGTGTCGACAGCGGGAAACGGGTGAGCCTCACCGCAACTCGCATCCAAACGTCCGCTGACCGACAACATGGCGTCACGTAACTCTTCGGCACTCAACCGCCGCCTGGCGAAGTAGCTCAGCAAACGATTCTCACTGTCACTCTCCGGCGGAAACTCGGCGGACAACGACGCTTGTTGATACGTCGCGGAATTCATGATTACGCGATGCAGCGCCTTGATCGACCAACCCGACTCAATGAATCGCGACGTTAGCCAATCCAATAACTCGGGATGAGACGGTACGTCGCCGCGAGCGCCGAAATCATTCACACTCGCCACCAACCCGCGACCAAAATGCTGCTGCCAGACTCGGTTGACGATCACGCGGGCCGTCAACGGATTGTCGTCACGCGTCAGCCAGCGGGCGAGATCCGCACGTCCGCTGCTTGCCGCTGGAGAGATGGGATCCGCGCCAAGAAGTTCAAGATTCCGCCGCGCGGCAATGTCGCCCAGTTTCGCTGGATCACCGCGGAGTTGCAGTGGCGAATCGCTGCCGTCAGCCTTTTCAATCGCTCCGTAAATTCCGTCTGCACGTGCCGCTTGCTCCGCGCCTGAAACTTCGATCGATCCGTCGGCAGGCGATATCGCAAACACATCGTACGGTCGTTTCTTTTCTTCGGAGCCAGGAAACGAATAGCGAGTGCTCGCGAAAATGCCGTACCAGCCATAGTAGTCACGCATGCTGATCGGATCGAACTTGTGATCGTGGCAGCGAGCGCAACCAAGTGACAAACCAAGCACGGCTTGCCCAAGCGTGTCGATCGTATCTTGAATTGTCAGATGGTGATAGTTTTCGACATCGAAGCCAAAGCGTCTCGAAATGGCGATGAACCCCGTCGCGATCAGCATGTCACGTCGCTCACGCAGTTCTTCATCCATCGGCGGTACAGACAGTACGTGCGCTCCCAGAATATCGCCAGCAACTTGCTGACGAATGAACTCGTCGTAAGGCAAATCTTGATTGAACGCATCAATTACCCAATTGCGATACTTGTACGCGTTCGGCGTAGGATAGTCCCCCGTTTCACCGGCGGTGTCAGCATAGCGGACCACATCCAACCAATGTCGCCCCCAACGTTCGCCGTATGCTGGGGATTCGAGCAAACGTTCGATTGCGGTTTGATAAGCGTCCGCCGACGAATCGGCTGCGAATGCCTGAGCGGTCTGGTAGCTGGGCGGCAGTCCGGTTAGATCAAAGGTGGCGCGTCGCAACCACGTGCTTCGGTCAGCAGCTGGATGAGGCTTTAGACCCGCTTGCTGCAATCGACTCAGGACAAACGCATCGACATCATTCTTGATCCACGCCGAATCAACGTGCGGCACCGCTGGGTCAACAATTGGCCGGAACGCCCAATGTCGTCGCTCGGCAGCCGTCGGCGGGCCACTGCGAATCTGCGGCGCCGTGTGCTTCAGTGTAATCGGTATGTCCCAGGGCGCACCGGCCGATATCCAGCGAGAGAAAGCGTCGATCTGAGCCGATGAGAGCCGGCCGTCGGGTGGCATCTCCAGTCCATCTTGATGACGGAGGGCCCGCAGCAACAGACTTGCCGCTGGTTGCTCGACGTCGATCGCCGGCCCACTATCACCACCTGACAAGAGCCTGTCACGCGACTGGAGACTCAGCCCCGCTTCACTCTTTGCATCATTATGGCACTTTGTGCAACGATCCAAAATCAGCGGTCGCACTTCGGTTTCGAAGAGCAGTTCGTCATCGGCCGCCTGCAATGGCAACGAGCTGAAAACAAGGGCACCGGCAAAGACAACGACCAGAACGGCGCGAAGGCTGCGATGAACGAAAACAGACGACGACATGGCGGGGCACCTGGTCGGTGGTCAGGGCGTGGTAGGGCCTTCAGTTTACGCTCGGTGCGCTGTCGATGCCAGAGATCGCAGCAAATGTCTTGGGAGGATCTCGCAGCTCTGACAATGGAGTGCGATCGCGCAGTTGCCTTTGGAGTACGATCGCGCAGCTATCGCTTTTCACTGAGCGGGCTCGCGGCGAGGCACTTCCGCGGCGTACCGGCCTATTGGACTGGACTGGACTGGACTGGACTGGACTGGTCTGGAGGACCGCTCGTAGCTTACGGTCCGTCGCTTCGATTAAAAGCGGCAGCTGCGCGGCCGCACTTCAAAGAAAACGCCACATCCCCAAGGAAAGGGCACACTCCTAAGGGGCTGGTTGCACACACAGGCAGTGGCGTCCATCATAGGGGCTGGTCAGCGCGGAATCGGCGACTGTCGCCGCAGCGAGCTCAAGGACGCATGCTTCGATGAAACGAATCTTGATCGGCGTGATTGCCATTGTCGTGCTGGCGAGTTTGCTGATCTCCAGTAAACTGCGGAGCGAACCCGCCAAAGTCTCGGCCGTGATTGAAGCTGACGAAATTCGACTTGGTTCACGCGTGGGCGGCCGCGTGGCCGAAGTTCGCACGGAAGAAGGGGCCACTATCGCACCTGGGCAAGTGCTGGTGGTGCTGGACCCGTTCGACCTGCAACAACGAATCTCACAGGCGCGGGCGAATCTCGCCGCGCAACAGGCGGAGCTCGAAAAACTACAGAACGGCCTGCGGCCCGAAGAGATCGCGCAGGCCCGCGCTCGCTACGACTCATTGGCCGCGACACTACAAAAGCTAGAACAAGGTCCGCGACAGGAGGAGATTGCCGCGGCCCAAGCGAATCTGGATTTGGCGACCAGTCAACTCGAGCGGGCTCGCCGCACCTTTGAACGAGTACAAGTCTTGCGGCAAAACAATACTTCGTCTCAAGAAGAACTCGATCGCGCCACGGAGGAAGTCAAAGTCACCTCCGCCATGCAACGAGCACGCCAGGAAGAATTGCAACTGCTGCAGAAGGGCACACGTGAGGAAGATCTGGCTGCCGCGCGGGCCAATCTGCAGGAAAGCGAGCAGGCCTACGAGCTGGCGAGAAACGGTTTTCGCAAGGAAGATATCGAGCAAGCGCGAGCTACCGTCGAAGCGGCTCAGGCAGCAGTCGATGCGTTGTGTGTTCAACAAGCAGAACTTTCGATCAAGTCAGATGTCGCCGGCGTGGTTTCGGCGTTCGAATTGCGACCTGGCGATTTGGTGCCCGCCAATGGTCCCGTTATCGCCGTGCTCGACATTGAACACCTCTGGGTCCGTGCGTACGCACCGCAAAGCTGGGGTAACTTGGCCGTCGGCCGACAACTGCGTGTCACAGTCGACGGCCTGGAAGATCGGGAACTCGTCGGTGAGATCAGCTTCATCTCGCCGCAAGCGGAGTTCACACCGCGCAACGTGCAGACACCTGATGAGCGTGCCAAACAAGTGTTTCGCATGAAGCTGCAGTTGCATGGGGAAACAGCCGACCTCCGCCCGGGAATGACAGCCGACGTTTGGCTCGACGAATAATAATCAGAGATCCATCCATGGCGTCAACCGAGCCCGCACACAACTCGCAGACAGCAGCGCCGATGACGAATGTCATCGAAGTTAACGGACTAACACGCGCCTTCGGGAGCTTCGTGGCGGTCGATCGCGTAAGCTTCGCAGTTCCCCGCGCCGCAATCTTTGGCTTGCTTGGTCCTAACGGTAGCGGCAAGTCGACGATCATTCGCATGCTTTGTGGTGTCTTGGCGCCTACTGCCGGTCAGGCGCAAGTGCTGGGGCACGACATTGTGCGCGATGCTGAACAGATTAAGCAGCGCATCGGTTACATGTCGCAAAAGTTCAGCCTCTATGACGACTTGTCGGTAGAGGAGAACTTGGACTTCTATGGGCGCATCTACGGACTCGAACCGAGTCGTCTCAACGAGCGGAAGGCAGCGGTCATTGAACTGACGCAGATCGGCTCGTTTCGAGATCGCCCCGCCGGCAAGTTGTCCGGTGGATGGAAACAGCGATTAGCGCTGGCTTGCTCGCTAATTCACGAACCGGAAGTGTTGTTCTTGGATGAACCGACAGCCGGCATCGATCCGGTCGCGCGACGACAACTGTGGGACCTGCTGTACGAACTCTCCGCGCAAGGTGTTACGCTGTTCGTTACCACTCACTACATGGATGAGGCAGAACGTTGCACGAACGTCGGCTACATCTATCTATCGAACTTACTCGTGTTAGGTCGTCCGGAGGAACTCAAGCAATTGCCGGCAGTGACACCTGCAGGGACGACTCGCTATGAGATTCAACTCCAAGATCCGTCGCGTGCGTTGGCCCAAGTGCGCCAACTGGATGGCGTGCTGGATGCGACACTATTTGGCGAACATCTCCATGTGCTGGTAAAGAACTCGTTCGATCCAGGCGACTTGCAGGCCTACGCGGGAGCTGCCAACTCAGCAACGATCAGACAAGTATCACCTTCGCTGGAGGATGTCTTCGTCACGCTCACCAATACGGCAGAACGAGCGCGCGATGAATTCCAGATAGGCGACAATGCGACGTCGCAGACTACGGCAGATCAGATCCAAGCTCAACGCGACGCGATTCTGAGCGCCGTTCAGATGGATACGCCCTCAGCGGCTGCCGAAGAAGAGCCCGCGACTCCGGCCACAACTAGCACAGAACGCGTGAGGCCGGTGCGGCGCTCGAAAGCGACTGACGGTTTCCTGGCAGTCTTGATCAAAGAGTTCTTTCACATTCGCCGTCAACCGGCCACCCTGTTCTTTATGCTTGTCGTGCCGGTGATGCAGACGATTATCTTCGGCTGGGCGATCAATACACAAATCGAACACATTCCAACGGCCATATTCAATTTGGATGGGAGGCGGGCCAGTCGCGAGTTGATCGAGGCTTTCGTCAACACGCGGCAGTTTGCGATTGTCGAACATGTCCATGATGAGTCGTCGTTCCGTCATGCACTGACATCGGGCCGCGCAAAGGTCGGTGTGCGAGTGCCGCCCGACTACTCCGATCATCTGCTAAGTGGACGCCAAGCGCAGATTCAAGTCCTAATCGATGGCAGTGATTCCCAAGTCGCGACGACCGCGTTAAACGCTGCAAACCTGCTTGGGATCAACACATCCATTTCGATTGCGCGGCGAGCGGGCGAAGCGGTAAACTTTGCGCCAGCTCGCGATGAATTTGGCCAGCTCAATGCGCCGCTCGAAGTGCGGCCGCGTTTGCTGTACAACCCCGATCTGGAGAGCTCGCGTTTTTTCGTGCCAGGACTGGTCGGCATTATTCTGCAGTTGGTCACGCTGTTTCTCACTTCATTCGCGATCGTGCGTGAACGTGAACTCGGAACGTTGGAGCAACTGTTCGTCACGCCCGTTGGACGCGTCGGCTTGATGCTTGGCAAACTGGCACCGTACGCCGTCATGGGACTGATCGAAGTGTTGCTCGTCCTAACGATCATGGTTTACGTGTTCCACGTACCGATTCGCGGCAGCCTGGGGCTACTAATTGCACTTTCCATGCTCTTCATCATCTGCGGACTCGGACTGGGCCTGTTCGTTTCAACGCTCGCAACATCACAAGTGTCAGCGATGCAATTTGCATTTCTGGCAATGCTGCCTTCCGTGCTCTTGTCCGGATTCATGTTTCCTCGATCGGAGATGCCACTGCCAATTTACGTGGTCAGCTTTGCCATTCCGGTCACGTACTTCATCGAGATCCTGCGGGGCATCGTCTTGCGCGGGGCCACGTGGATAGACTTATTGCCTTGGATGGCGGGACTGACTATCTGCTGTGTCGTGATCTTGTCGCTGAGCGTCACACGGTTCCGCAAACAGATCGCTTGAATCAATACCCATTTGGACGCGGTCCTTTTGGAGTGCGGCCGCGCAGTTGCCGCTTTCAAACGAAGCCAAGCGGTTCGCTTTAGGGCGGACGCTCCGACGCCAAACAGAGTCGGGACTTGCAGATGACATCCACGTTCGTCGTCGTCAAATGACAAGATTCCCGCGGTTGCGATGTACCGAGCTCACAAGAAAAGCGAGAGCTGCGCGATCGCACTCCAAAGTTTCCCACGATTGTGTTGCTGCCGCGGCTTGGGCGTCGCGACCATTTTTTGATTGAGACGCGCTGGCGGGGCCCTTATACTGCTGCACTTGCCTCTGTGCGGTCGTAATGAATTGACAACCGACGGCGGGAAATTGAACCGCGGCTAACGCCAGGCGGCGAATTGATTTCTACTATTAAGGATACTACTCATGGCTCGGTCTATGCGTCGACGTGACTTCCTGAAAACTTCTGGTGCTGCGATCGGTGGCTATTGGGTCGCCGGGCACACAACTCCGGTGATGAGCCAATCGCCGAACGAGAAGGTCAACGTCGCTTGCATCGGCGTAGGTGGCAAAGGACGAACGGATTCGCGCGATGCGGCGAAATACGGCAACTTGGTTGCCATCTGCGATATCGATTCCGTGCGGTTAGACGAGAGCGCAGTGAAGTATCCTAAGGCACGCAAGTTTTTCGACTACCGCAAACTGCTGGACGATATGGAGAAGGAAATCGATGCGGTTGTGGTGAGTGCCCCCGATCATCATCACTGTGCTGCAGGTGTTCGCGCGATGCGGATGGGTAAACACCTGTATTGCCAAAAGCCTCTGACTCATACTGTGGCCGAAGCGCGCCTGATGCGTGAAACCGCGCGTGAGCACAAAGTGATTACGCAGATGGGCAATCAAGGCACGGCAGCGGATGGCTTTCGCGCTGGCGTCGAATTGATTCAATCGGGAGCAGTAGGCCCGATTCGTGAAGTTGTCGTCTGGACCAATCGCCCTTTCAAGTATTGGAAGCAAGCCCCCGACATCGTCGCGCGACCTGCCGACATGCCGGCAGTTCCACCTCACGTGCATTGGGACTTGTTCGTCGGACCTGCGCCCATGCGCCCCTACCATCCCGCCTATCACCCGCACGACTGGCGTGGTTGGTGGGACTTCGGCACGGGATCGCTCGGCGACATGGCGTGCCACACGTCCAACCTGGCGTTTATGGGGTTGAAGCTTGGTTTGCCGACACACGTCTCCGCTGTTAGTGGCGAGATCAACTCGGAGACATATCCGGCTTGGGCGACCATCACCTATGAGTTCCCGCAACGCGGCGAACTCCCGCCAGTAAAGCTCACTTGGTACGAAGGTGCCAAGGATGGTCAACGTAATCTGCCACAATTGAGCCAACTGTCTGGCGCAACCTTGGCGGACAGCGGCATGTTACTGATTGGCGAGAAGGGTGCGATCTACACGCCGGATGATTACGGCAGTGATCAGATCCTGTTGCCAGAAGAGAAGTATCGTGAGTTCCATCGACCCGACCCGACCATCAATCGACTGGGAGGCGATGATCGCGACGATGCGCACAAGCGCGAATGGATTCAGGCCATCCAAGGTGGTCCGCCGACGATGAGTAACTTCGACTACGCCGCGACGTTGACGGAAGCGATGTTGCTGGGCAATGTCGCGGTGCGATCCGGCCAGGCATTCGACTATGACGGCGAGCATGGCAAGATCACAAATTCGCCCCAAGCCAGCGCTCTGCTCGATGCGCCTCATCGAGCAGGCTGGGAGGTGTAGCGGGGGTGTGAGTTCGCCAGATTTCAGGATAGAAAAAAACGCGTAGTTCCCCCTCCCGTCGCTGGCCTCCACTTCACGCAGTTCGACACCGGGAGGGGGCAGGGGGAGGGAACCACAACGGAAGCTGTGTCACGCCATGTAGATGCTGAAAGTCAAAGAAACTCATCGTGAGCGGAGCAGAAGTTTAGTGCAACTACCAACTCCGCGATTGTCGCCCTCCCCCTTAATCCCCCTCC
>JAGQPK010000579.1 GCA_020426755.1 Planctomycetales bacterium | reverse complement strand
CAGACGAAGGTGTACTGCTGTAACTTGATCATCGTCTGAATCACCGCCGCTGGGCCGTGCACAAAACCGAGACGCCAGCCGGTCATCGCGTGACTTTTGGAGAAGCCGTCGATCACCAGCGTTTTGTCATAGTACTGGGCCGGCGACACGAACGGTTCATCGTAACAAAAGCTGCTGTAGATCTCGTCGGACACCAACACCAATTCGTGCTCTTCCGCCAGTTTCGCCACGCCGCGGACTTCCGCCTCAGTCGCCACCACACCCGTGGGATTTGCCGGGCTGTTGAACAGAATCATCTTGGTGCGCGGCGTGATGGCCGCTCGGACGGCTGCTAGATCGATCCGGAACGAGGGGCACGTATCGACCAACACCGGCACGCCACCCACGAGCTTGACGAGCGGCTCGTACATGACAAAGTACGGATCGAAAACAATCACCTCGTCGCCTGGATTAACCAGTGACCAAATCGCCAGTACCAGTCCGCCGCTGGTGCCGGATGAGACAAACACTTGGCGGTCACCGTGACCATATTGCGCGTCGATGTCCGCTTGGAGACGTTCGCGAAACGCAGGGATGCCTTGCGTCGGTGAGTAGGCATTTTTTCCGGACTGGATGGCGTCAACGCAGGCAGCTCGGATTGGCGCCGGCACGTCGAAGTCTGGCTGGCCGATCGAGAGGTTGCAGGGATTCTTGAGTTTCGCGGCCAGATCGAAGACTTTGCGAATACCGCTGCTGTCAAATACACGAGTCCGGTCGGCGATCCAGCGATCCATGTTGAGAGTGTCCTTGCAGGTTCTTCACGCACCATGACCGATGCGTCGCAGGCCAACAGAAGCGGGGCAGGGCAGGGGAGCCGGGCCCGGCCCGGGCAAGCCGCCGCGGGCGCGACATGTTGTAAGGAGCCCGCGGAAGAATGTCAATGGACAGGCCGTCGATAGGGCGGCTGGCGGCTGGCCAATACGGACGCTCTGGTCGGCGATTATCGCACTTTGCAGCGGAAGCGAATCACGCCACCGTCGCCCGGATTGATCGGGTCGCGAATCTCCCAACGCAATGCCAACGAGTGGCCTGCGTTGGGTTCGTGGAAGAATTCGGCCTTCAAGCTGCACTCTGCCGAATCCGGCACGTATTCGAGCCGCGTCGTGAGGTTATCCAGAATCGTGACATTACCGATCGTCTGGTCGCCGACGTTGTCGAAGCGGAGCGTGAACGTGACCTCTTCGCCCGGCGCCGCCGCATCGGTTGACGCCAGCTTGATGACGCGGATCCGCGGTGTGCCTTCCGGACCAATGTGATACTCCGTGCCGACTTTTTCCACCGTCACGTCGATTTCGGCCGGCTCGGCATCCAACATCACTTCCGGTTGCAGGTTATCCGTCCACACGATCGCCGCATCTTCATACTTCTCGACGTCAACACGTTGCGATCGCCGTTCAATGCCCGTGCGGATGACCTGGAAGTCTTCGTGAGCCGCGAAGTCGTTAACTAATTCGTGTACGGGCAAGGAGAGCGAGTATTCCAGGCCGCGCGTGCGAGCTCGCAGCGCCAGCGGGCCGGCTAAGCTCAGGTCGCGTTGGACGGGCAGCGGCTGGTCGACAACGTTGAGTCGGTTGGTTTGATCGTCGGTAATGGCCGGCAGTGGCTGTTCGACGGTTTGCATGGCCAATAGCAGGTCATCTTCTGACGCACGCACAATCTTCCGAGCGGCGCCGAAGCGGGGCGCATAAATGCAGACACTATTGGACGGCGTGACTACCGTGCGGCCATCCAGCGTATCGTAGTGGGCCACTGTATCTTCCGGATCTAGGCCGTAGACTTCCCAGTTGCGATTGACACTGACGTGCGTCGCTTGATCACCGCCATCGCAAAGGTACTCGTCGCTGTAAATGGCGGCCATTCCCTGGTCGGCGCCTTGGCAGACGTAGCAGTCACCGCCACGCTGCGGCGAGCATGACAAGGTGCTGTCACTCGCGAGGCCACTGCCGATGTAGGTATCCCCGGACGTTGTGGCTCCGGGAGAACACGAGTCGGCCGTGCAAGTGCCGTCGATGGTGCAAGTGCCGGTTGGTTCGCAAGCGTCGAATGAAGACAAAGTGTAGATACGCGCTGTGGATGTCGCGGGCTGTGTTGTGCGTACATCAACTTGAGGTTGCGACGTGGCGGGCTCAACGCGCGCGGGCGCCTGGGCTTGCAGTAATGGCAACGCCGCGGTCGTAAGTGACGTGCCGGCCCACTGGCAAGAACAACAGCAGAGCAGGGCGGCCGCGAGCGAACCGCGTCCGACTCCTCGGGCGATGCGAATCAGGGCTAGTCGAAAACTCTTCATGATCTCTGCTCCACCCAAGTGGCACGTGCGTTTGTAGCGAACGATTCTGCGCCGGTTCGTTTTCGAGTGTGATTAGGACGCATCGTCTTGGAACGGATCGTCCGTCGGTTCATCACCGATGTCGAACGGATCGATGTCAGCTTCAGCCTCTGGTTGGACCGTTGCGTCCGGTTCGTTGGTGTCAGGGGTATCCGCGAACGCACCGAACTCGTCGTCTACCGGTTCGTCCTCTGGGATCGTGCCTTCAGTGTTGTCGCTCGGCAAGTCGCTCGGTCCGGCGAAGGGATCTGAATCGTCGACGTCAGCGGCCGGCTCGTCAAAGGGCGATTCGCTCGGTGTGACCGGCGGCGTGATCACTGGCGCGGGGCGGACGGGCGGCGCGTCGCGCGTCTCGACCAGCTTCGACCCGCGTGTCGAAAGGGGCGTTTTCATCATGATCGGTGCGGGCTCTTGTTCCCACACCTCATTCTGCAGCGGCTGCGATGGCAAACTCGCCAACAGTTCCACGGGCGGTTCACCGAACGTGAAGCCGGCATCGATTTCGCCAGTCAGCGGCGTGCGCGATCCAAGACGAACCACCGCGACCGGGCGCCCCAGATCGTCTGCGACGTGCAGCGGGTCCTCCGACGGCAAGACGTCCGTCGTCAGTTGTTCGCCACGCTCCGGTTCCGGAAAAGCCCGTTGCGGGTTTTCGACATAGACCACTCGTACCACCAAGGATCCGCGTAGCGCGGTTTCGAGGTCCTCTTGCGTCAGTTCAATCGGAATCGGAAACCGATCGCGTTGGCCGTCTGGCGGATGCAGATGGTCGATCAGTTCGACGCTGGGATACAACTGGTGCGCTTCGTGTTGAGGGATACCGCTAATTCGCAAGCGATACGGCTGTCCGACAGTCAAACCGACCCGCAGATCGGTCGACTCGTGTTGAAAGCCGCCGCCATCGGCGATTGAGGCCGTGGCACCCTCGGGAAGTTTGATTTGTACAGGCTGGACATACCCTGAGCGGGCACGTCCTGCGCCAACCTGCATCGCACCGAGTGCACCGGGCGGCAGGTCGCTGTGGTAGAGCGGGTGTTTGGGACGCTGAGCGGCAGCAGGTGTGCTCGAGCCGAGCAATCCGCCAGTCACCGAGGCAACCAGCAGGAGGTAACGGCAGATGTGACACTTTAGCGTCATCGATCGGTTCCTCGCAGAGCGACAAACGGTTGAGGCCTGTGCCTCGCGGCGTCCAGTTCCGTTGGCCGCTGACAGATAGTGGTCAGTCAGCGGCGATGTTGCGTGTCGCGCGTGCCGACGCCGCCGAAGAAAACTCGGCGGCGTCCTAGGCGACGTATCGGCTTAGTAGTTGCAGGCCGCACCGGCCGCACCCATGCCGGCACCGAGGCCGCCACCGATTTGCGGTCCGCAGTTGTACTGCATCTGACCGGTTGACGGTGTGCCAAAGTTGCGTTCGGCAAAGTGCACGCCTGGATGCACGGTGTCTTCCGTAATCCATGCTCGCGACACAGGTTGCGGATAGCTTTGGCCCGGTCGTTGTTTGACGTTGATCTTCACGTCACACACGGGATCCGGAATGTGCATCTTGGTGTGGTTCTTGATCACGTGCTTCTGCAAGCCGGCCGGAACTCCCAACGGAATGTGAGGCGGTCCGGGCAAACCAATCGGCGTGCCAGACATCGTCATACCGTATTGAGGCATCGTGACACCGGAAACGAGTCCCGGAGGCATTCCGCCCGGCGGCATCGACATTGTGGCGGGCGAGTAGCCGCCGATTTGGCACTGGCCGCCTTG
>JAGQPK010000578.1 GCA_020426755.1 Planctomycetales bacterium | reverse complement strand
CGTTGGCTTGTTGCTGAATTTCGGTTGCGTTCAATGCGCGGTTGTACAGTACGACTTCATCAATGTCGGCATTGGAATTCACGGTGCCACCGGTGCCTAGCGTACCGCGTGGCATCGGCATGTAGTTTGGGTTAGATCCCGCGAGTGAACCATTGACGTAAACCTGCAAGCCGGTGCTTGGATTGCCGACGAAGGTGACGTGCGCGTAGCTGCCCTTGGGGATTCTCGCTGCTGGACTGAAGCGATAGTCTGCGACTCCGAAGCGCGTGAAACCCAGTTGTCCGGAGTTGTTGAACTGATCGAGCTTCAGTCCGTACTGACTGTCTTGCAGCAAATGATCGCTAGGTCCACTTGGGTTCCCGTAGTCGCGGATGACAAACGAAGCAGACCAGGCCCCGCTGACTGCCGGTTGATTAATCGAAACGCGGTCGCCGGAATTCTGCAAACGGATTGCACCGTCCAGGATGCCTCCGCTGATTCCTGTATTGATCTTGTCGGCGATCGCATTACCGGCCGAATCGATCGCCGGGCGATTACCGCTGGGCGTCAATGGCTCCGAGCCATCCTCGTTAAATTGATACCAGTTCAACGGATTGCTGTTGGCGACGAGCTCCTGATACGTGCCGTTTTCGACGAATGCATGTAAGCCATCGTTGTCATCAACCAGTTCACCATTGATGAACACGCGACTGCCATCATCACTGCCGCTCGTAAACGTGTATTCGCCTGGCGTATCGATGTAGATCTGACCGGTCCAGCGGACGGCGAAGTTGTCCACGAGCGACGGGCCGGATAGGCCACCGAATTCACCCGTCGTGTTAGCGAAGTCAACGACCGGATCGATGCGCGTATGCGTCGGCGACAGACTCTCAAATACGATGCTATCCAACGATGATGGTGAAGTTGTCAGTTGGTAGTATTCGCCGTACAGGCCACGAGCATTGATCTGATTTGCAGGAGCGGTGGTCAGCAACGGCGACGCGGCTAGCGGTTCAAAGCTGCTGGAGCTCTGTTGGAAGGCGGCCACAAGGTCGCTCGAATTGAACTTGCTGTCGCCGTTCCAGTCGCCCTCGTTCGCTGACGCACTTAGCGCGGAATCGTACTTGCCTGACTGCAGGACGGTTAATAAGTCGGACTGATCGAAGACTCCGTCGCCATTGACATCTGCTGCGAGTGACGCAGACATTGCAGTCGCCGGCGCCGAATTCGTCGTGGCCGTCGGTCCAGCAAAATTAAGTCCCGACTGCGCGACAAAGATCAAGTCCGCCTGATCGAACACGCCATCGCCGTTCCAATCGCCCTCGGCGAACGATGCGATTTGCCCCGTGTCGTATTTGCCGGCCACGAAGACGGCAATCAAATCTTGTTGATCGAAGCGTCCGTCTGCGTTGGAGTCGCCTACGACGCGTGTCGATTGCCGAACTACTTCGGGCAGAGTCCAATCGAGAGTGATCGGCCCGTCGTTGGTGTAAGACGCAGACGGCATACCGTGCTCATCGTATGTTACCGTTTTAGACCAGTGACCATTCAGCTTAATGCCGTTACCCACTTCGTCGCTCAGGTACAACGAGTCGCCAATCATCCAGGCCATCGTGCTACCGGCTGCGACATCTTGGGTCATTCGTTGTACGATGCCCTGGTTTAGTGTGTAGTTGCGCACCTTCAGTTGATACTCGGTGATGCCTTCAATGGGCTCGTCGCCTGGCTTGGTTGCTACGACAATCGTGAACGTTCCGGATTCTTCGGCAACATACATCAAAGCCGGGTCGGAACTGGAGAGGTGAGTTGCGGGATCTTGGATATCATCGTTCTCCGCGACCACGTCACCGTGTGGGTCGAGCACCACCAGGCGACTATCGCGAAATACACCGCTCAGAGTATCGACGTCGGCGTAAAGCATCTCGCCAGCGCTCAACCGAATTTGCAGTAGATCTTGTTCAGCGTCGTGCTCAAACGTCTGGTTGAATGTTTGTAGTTCCATGGGAGCTGGATCGACCGACACGAGATCTGCGGCGAGAAGTTGACGAGCTTCTAGCGCTTCCGCCGACTTTACTCGCGATGTGAACGCTGATAGTCGTGAGTCGTGTGGTGCTCCGAACAGCGTCCGCTTGATTCTCTTGCCCCATGCCGAATTGCGCAACCTACGAGTCATATCTTTTCTGCCCACTGAGAAGATACCGTGACGGGATACGGAACTCGCCTGGCCAGCGAGTCTCCAACACCTGTCATCTCGCTTACGCGGGTACAAGTGAGACATGGTGGCGCAACTTTTTTCGAATCGTGTGCGAAAGTTGATCACGTTTTTGTCGCTCACACTTGACGCAGCCGTGGGCATGCCCAAAACTGTGCCGTTCAGTGGTCATACTTGGCCCAGTTGGTAGGGTGTACGGTTGCAGAAAAGGTGTTTGGTCATGACGCGCGGTTTTCAATTCGTTTGCCTGCTGCTTTCACTCGTCATCGCTGGCTGTGGCAGCAATCCCGGAGCGGACTCGCCGCGTGGACAGGATGGCGCCAACGCGACTGGGAAGAAGCTGCGGATCTGCCTGCTCCCCAAGATCAAAGGCATTAGCTACTTCTCATCCTGCTATGAAGGCGCGCAGGAAGCCGCGAATGAACTCGGAAACATCGAACTGATCTACGATGGACCTACAGACGGTGATCCTCGCAAGCAGGCCGAGATGATCGAGGCCTGGACGATCGACGGCGTGGACGTTATCTGCGTAGCGCCCAACGCTCCGGATGTCGTGGCCGCCGCCATGTCGGAAGCGCGTCAACGCGGTGTCCATGTAATCACTTGGGATGCGGACGGCACGCCCGACTCGCGCGAGTTCTTTGTCAATCAAGCCACGCCGCAGTCAATCGGGCAAGGTCTAGTCGACGCCATGGTGCACGATGTTGGCGGACCGGATGTGGCGGGCGATGTCGTGATTGTGAGTTCCGATGTCACTTCGGCCAATCAGAATGCCTGGATCGAGGTGATGAAGCCGGCGCTCAGCCAGACGAAGCTCAATCTGCAGACGCTCAAGTATCCAGGTGAAAACGCGGCACGTGCGCTGGCCGATGCGCAAGATGTGATTAAGAAGTACGACAACTTGAAGGGCATTTTCGGGATTAGCTCGGTTTCGTTTCCAGGGGCGGCTGAAGCTGTCGAACAAGCTGGCAAGTCAGGCCAGATTATGGTCACCGGCTTGGCAACTCCAAACGACATGAAGCAGTTCGTCAAGTCCGGCACAGTTCGCTCGGTTGTACTTTGGAATACTGTCGACCTCGGCTACCTCACCGTGTTCGTCGCCGAGGCCTTGGCGTCCGGAAAACTCGATGTTGACCAGACCGAAATCATGGCTGGTCGTTTGGGGATCAAGCCGATTCGAGGGACCGACGTGCTGCTCGGCGATATTTTGGTTTTTACACCAGAGAACATTGATCAATACAATTTCTGAACTTTCTAGCGTGGAAAACCACATTGTGCTGGTGGCGACAGCGCCGGCACTCGTAGTCGCCGCATTGTTTAAACCGTGGGCTGCGCCGCTTCAAGGCCACTCAACTGCAGCGAGAAACGCGGCGATACCAAGTGTCTCGCGGCGCCGCAATCGTTCGCGTAGATAGGCCAACGGGGAACAACGATCCTGGGTGGAGTATACAGGCCGACTTTGCGAGTGTGGCCGCGCAACTGCGGCTTGGGGGTGAAGCGCATCGGCACGATCGACGGTCCAAAATCTAGTCTTTGTCGACCGGCTAGCTTCAGGCCGATTCGACGCTCCGAACTCACAAGGGAGCGATATCGGCGCGATCGTACTCCCAAGTTTCTTGCGATTTCGGCGCTCACACATTCGTGATTTCAAATGTCACTTCTTGGCTTTCCCCCATTGTTGCCGCGGTGTATACTTCGTGCTGAATGGTGGGCTGCCGAGCCATGGGTTCGACCTTTGTTTCTTGCCCCGTTCAGCTACTTTCGAAAGCTTCCCCTCATGTTCGCCACTCAGCGACCCTGTCCGCGGATGGTCTTCGATCGCGGTTGATGTTGAGCGCATTGCCTGATCCAGGGTTTTGGTAGCACCAAATTACGTTTTGCTGAAGTTACGTTGGAAGGAGTGACGCGCGATGTCACGCGGTGTAATCAAGAA
>JAGQPK010000577.1 GCA_020426755.1 Planctomycetales bacterium | reverse complement strand
CCTCCTACTCTACTCTCTACTCTCTACTCTCTCCTGCTCTACTGCTCTACTGCTCTCTCCCCTCCTCACTCCCCGGGCTTGGATGAAGGCGGAGAACTGTTCCTGAGTGGCTGGTTTGGTAATCCACGTTCCCGTGACTGGCGGCGCGAGTGACCTGAGAGTCGCATCATCCATCTGTGTCAGTTCTCGGTCTTGCAGCAAGCTCTCTAACGGAAACGCGCCGCGATAAATCGCGACGACGTATCCATCCGCATCCACTAACAGACTCAACGGTACAACGAACTCGGGATACTTGCCGAACAGAGCGTTCTGAAACAATCGGACTGACGTGGCCGTGTCAGCAAATGCTTCACCGCTTCGGAATGGAAATTGAATAGAACGCAGGAACTCGCGTGATGCGGCGAGTGATTCATCATCCGCCGGCAATTCAGTTCCGTCGGTCGGATCGATGCTGTCGAGGCATATGGCCACAACATCAAGTGATGCAGCGTCCAGCCGCTCGCGCTGCTTGGAAAACTCGGTCAATTCTTGGCAACAGTTCGTACAACTGCTCGTCCAAAACGTCACAAGCGTCGTCGGCGATTGAAACGAAAGCTCCGTCGCCTGCTGGGATTCAACCGCACGATACTTAAGCTTCGGTAACGGTGCCTTGCCCGGCAGAATGACGCGGGCCGCGGCCGTTGGGGCTAAAGGCTGATTGGATCGAGCGGCCAAATGGACCTCGGAACGTCTGGTCCCGGCCAACGCTTGACCTGAGCCCTGCCGGACTTCGAAGCGGCCCGCCTTGTCGATACCTCGAACAATCTCGCTGTCGCCTCCGGGCCAAACGACCCGGAACTCACGTATTCTTGCACCGGCAGGCATGCCGAAATGCAACAAGTTCGTGGATTGTGACAGAAATGCGTCACCAGCACGTACCGATCGCACGAGTGTCGTGGTGACGCCGCTACTGGATTGATAGACCAGTTCAGCCCGAGCACCTATCGCGTCTCGATTGCAAGTCGTGCCTACAAGACGCACCGTGAGGCCGTTTTGACTTTGCGTGATCTCGTTGGGACGATTGAGCATTAACCGCAGGCGTGGCGCCGAGCGGTTATGAAGCCAGACATCCAGATCGCCATCACCATCCCAATCGACAAGCGCCATCGCTCGTCCATCGTCCGGAAGATCCAAGCCACTGACCGCAGCAGCTGACACGAACTGCGGCGACGACTGGGTACCGTTTGACTGCGGCGTGCAATTCAGGAAGACGCAGTTCTTTTCGTGCCCACTCCATGAGAAGCCGGACCGAACCAAATGGATCACCGACCGCCACGAGTCGATGTAGTTGCGGACATCAGCGGCGCGCGACGTATCAAGCGGCGAGGGCGCCACGACCTGGCGCCAATAGAAACTTCACAAGTCGTCCGGGCGTTCATGAGTGAAGTAGCCGTTGGCGACAAGCAGATCTTCTCGACCATCGTTGTTGATGTCTGCGAACTTCGAGCTCCATGCCCAGCGTCCCATGGTGACTTCCGCGGATTCGCTGGCGTCAACAAACGTACCGTCGCTGTTGGCAACAAAGAGCGTGTTGCCACGAGCCATACGTTGCACGTCGCGCGAGCGATTCGGCGAGTTTTGGTCAACGAAACGCCGTTGATAGGTCACTCGATTGCCGGCAGCAGAAAACATGTTGCCGACGTACAGGTCCATCAAGCCGTCCTGGTTCGCATCTCCCCAGGAGACGCTCATGCCTCCCGCCATATCTTCGACGCCGCGTTCAGCAGCGACATCCACAAAACTGCCATTGGTATTCAGGTACAAATTGTTTCGACCGAAGTCGTTGGCGACATATAAGTCAACATCGCCATCGCGATCGAAATCTTCCCAGGAAGCCGCAAAGCTAAAGCGATGATTGTTCGCGTCCAGACCACGCTCGGTCGTCACATCGACAAACTGAAAACCACCGCGGTTTTCGAGCAATCGATTGCGGCCGCCATTGTTCGCATCATGATACGGAATCGGCGGCGTGCCTTCCCAACCACGTTGCCGTTCTGCTGACTCGCCGGCCCCGTAAATAGTAACGTACAGGTCTAGATCGCCATCGTTATCGTAGTCAGCAGCCGCCATTGACTGCGCTTCGGGCAAACTAGGTAGCGCCGCTCGAATCGTAAACACTGCCAAGCCATCGTTCGCTGCAACAACCAGCCCAGCGACCGTGGCAACAACTAAATCCAGGTCGCCATCATTGTCCAGATCGATGAGCAACGCACTGCTACTGGATTCCAACCAATCGGTATGAGACGCTCGCGAATGATCCTTCACGGTTCCATCCGCTTGCTGGAGCCAGAGCCGATTCGGTAGGCCACCGGCGTCGCAGATGTAGAGGTCTTCCAATCCATCACGGTTTACATCGCCCACGGCAATCCCATGATGCCCGTAGATGTTCATATCGTCGATCGCACTTAGGCGCTCGCTCCAGTGCGACAAGTCGCGTCCTAAATGCTCATCGAGCTCCCGCGTCATCTCCACCGATTCATGACGGCGCAAATCCATCGTCACATCGTCAAACCAGGGTCGGATCGTCGCTAACGTAACGCGGTCGTATGTAAGAATCTTGACGGCCGACAGGCGTGGCAGCGCATCAGATACTTGCCAATCGAGCTCCAGATTGGCGTCGAATTGCTGAGCAAGTTGTGCTGAGTTGGTTGAACCTTCAAAGCGAACTGTCGCCACCGCCTTGTCATCAAGCTGCTCGATATGAACAACCTTGAACTTGGCATGAACGTCCTCGGAATTCGTGCGTGGAAGTAACAATCCGAGTTGTTCCGACAATGACGTCACGGTCGCGAAACCGTTGAAGTCACGCGGCAAGCGAAGGGCGCGGAAGTTACCTTGATCGTAAATGACGGCCAAGGCGGACTCCGGAAAACTGACGCCGACAAAACGATCGGTGGAGATCTGTGCTAGGCGTGACTCCGATTCGGGAACATCGTCATGCAGCGCCATCGCCAGCTCATTAAGCTGCTGGCCAACCTGAGCGGCCAACTCTTCACTGTCCCATCCGGCAGCGGTGGGATCGAGTTGCCCAAGCTGTCGCTCGACGGCCACATCTCGGGCAGCCTGCGGCAAATCGACTACCGATGAGCCCTGTGCAGCGTTGCGGGCAGTCGATTGCCATTCTTGCCGCAACGCGTCTTCGGGAGAAGCATGTCCCCAGCGTGAACGAATAAGTCCGTAGGATGCCAACAGAAAGGCAACGCCGAAGCAGATCTTGCCGATCGGAATCGACCGAACCAAATTGACCCGCGTTTCATTCACTCAACATACACCGCAAGAGACCAGGGATAGGCGAGGTTGATTCTGGTTGCGGCGGTAGCCGATGTCAAGCAGTTTTCCCAGGGCCTGGGGAGTGCGATTGCGCAGCTGTTGCTTTATATGGGCGCAGAGGCTTACGAAACGACGCAAACTGCCGGGTCGAAAGTTCGTGCCTGCTAATCCTACGGAGTTCCCGCTGTTGGCAATTGAGACACGAAGTTAGATACACCAGTTGGTCATCAATCCGTTACTGTCTCAGACGCACAGCGGTATCTTTCAATCCATCCATGGTCGCAGATTGTTGATGTACGGCAGACGCCATGGTGTTCATGCGATCACTCACCGTGGAGATACTGCCGGACACTTCAGTGGAGGAATCGACGCACTCTAAGATGAGACCTCGAATCTCCGTGATCGATTTATCGATTTCCGTTGTGGCGCTGGCAGTTTGCTTGGCCAGTTCCTTAACCTCATTGGCAACAACGGCGAATCCCTTGCCCGCCTCCCCGGCCCGTGCCGACTCGATCGTCGCATTGAGCGCCAGCAGATTGGTTTGCTCGGCTAACCCTCGAATGAGATCGACAATGGATTCGATGACTTGACTGCTTGCATCAAGCTTTTGAATGGAATCGGTCGTTGTCTTTACGGACCGCATAGTCGTCGCGGCCAAGTCCGCAGTCTGGTGCACGCTCTGAGCCATCTCAGCAATCGTCGCCGCCATCTGCTCGATACTTGACGTGACGGCCTCGGCGGCGGCAAATTTTTCGTCACGCATTCGCGTCTGATTCGTCACATCCGTGGCAAACTTAACGACCTTCGTAGGTTCGTTAT
>JAGQPK010000576.1 GCA_020426755.1 Planctomycetales bacterium | reverse complement strand
GATCTGGCAAACGGCCTGGATTGGTCCTGATCAACCGCAACCAGCAGTCACGGATTCACTGCTTTACAAGATTGGCAACCGTGATCTCGTACGCGGCATGGCCGAGTGCCGTGAAGTTCTGCAACTCGTCGACAAAGAAGATTCGTACGCGGATCTCTATCTCGACTTGATCAAGCGAACAACCGATATCCTCGATGGATACTTTTGGATCGATCATGTCGATGCCATGCAGCTTGCGTTGCCACTGCAGCGCATCCGTACAGCGGCTGAAACGGCAGTCAGCGAGTACGAAAAGGTCGTCCGGCTCAAGCAGGAGTCTGCAAGCGCTCTGAGCGACGTTGAGCAATCGACGGAACAGTTGCTCAAAGCAGGTGAACGCATGCGTTTCGCCAGCATCGACGATTACGTTGCTCAGTTGGACGGCTTGCGCACTCAGCGTGGACATGCACTTGGCCTGCAAGAACGCCCCTACATGGACGCTGCTGCCATCGAGCGTTTGCAGCAGCGCATTGTGGAGGCAGTCGATGGTGTGGGACTTCGTTGCGTAGCGTTTCTACTTGAACCGCAAGCCTTCCAGCCGTTCCATGACCGCTTACGCGCCATCGAGGGCCAGATCGCGGATGTTGTAGCAGCTGCCGCTGGCCGCGAACTAGAGGAACAGTTGATGCAACTCAACGGCCAACTTGAATTGTTGGTCGAAACGATATCGCAACTTCGCATCGACGATGTAACGCAGCGTACAACGATCGTCGATGCCACGGGCGACGTGTTCGCCCAAGTAAATCGCACTCGAGCGACACTCAAAGCACGCGTGCGTGAGCTATTGTCCGGCGAGATGGAAGCTGACTTTGCCTCGCAGACGAAACTGTTAGACCAATCGGTTTCTGGAGTGCTCGAAACGTCGGACACTCCGGAAAAAGTTGACGAGGCATTGTCACGAACGATGATGCAATTGGAGGAGCTGGAAGGCCGCTTCGCGGAGTTCGACCAATTGCTGCAACGATTGGCAGAGAAACGCGCGTCCGTATACGCGGCTTTTGAAGCACGTCGCGAACAACTGCTCGAGGCACGCTCGCGCCGCGCCGCCGGCCTGATGTCTGCCGCTGACCGGATTCTGCCCAGCATCGCCGCGCGGGCCGCCCGGTTACCCGATACCGACGCCCAACGCGCCTACTTTGCATCCGACCCATTAGTCGACAAAGTACATCAGATTGCCAAACAACTAGGGCATCTGGGTGACAGCGTGCGACAGGAAGACCTCCTGGGCCGTTTGAAAGCTATTGCCGACGACGCACAGCGACAGTTGCGCGATCGTCTCGATCTGTTCACCGAGGGTGAACAAGCGATTCGCCTGGGGCGACATACGTTTGCCGTCAATCGCCAACCAATCGAACTCACAACCGTAGTTCGCAATGGCAGCTTGCAGCTTCACCTCACGGGAACACAGTTTTTTCAAGTGCTGAGAGATCCTGCACTGGAACCTGCCCGCGGATTGTGGGAACAGTCGTTGCCAAGTGAGTCGGAGAGCGTTTATCGCGCCGAGTTCCTCGCCATGACGCTTTTAAACGACGCGGAAGCGAGCGGCGAATTTCGACATGCGGACCTGTCGCAACGCACGCTCTGGGTTCGTGAGCGGATGCAGGGACGACATCATGAAGGCTACGCACGCGGTGTTCACGATCATGATGCGGCACAACTGTTAGGTACTTTGCTTGAGCTCCGTGAGCAACTCGGATTGCTTCGCTACTCACCTGCGATCCGTGCGCGGACTTGGTTGATCTGGCATCAACTTGTACCGGCCATAGATCGTGAGCGCGCGGAAGCTTGGATCAAGGGTTTCGCGCACATGATTGGATTACTGCCCGCTGCGGTGCCCGATCCCGCCTACGCGGCGCGATTGCAGTCGCTTTTGAGTCGCCACGGTGCGGATATCTTGGACGAACAAGAGTTGCCTAGCGGCGCTGCTTACCTATTCGGACAGATCCAATTGAGTCGCCGGCGGCCCATGTTGAGCGCTGTGGCCGTGCACGGCTACGAATTGCTTGAACAACATTTGGCCGAACTTGATCGTCAGAAACTTCAGGAAACCTTGGCGAACTTGAATGACGATCCGCGCGCCGCCTGGATTCTAGCGAACGACACAATTCGAGCGTTCTTAGAACGTCTCCCGGCTGCCACGGTTGAGTCGTTCGCCGGTCATCGCGACGAAATCGCGCTCCTGCTGCTAATGCCTGATCTCAAGGCAACGCCGTATGTGTCATCCGCCCCGTCACGGCGTAACGCACCATCCCTGCTAGGCGATCACGCGAGAATTCGCGGTGGCTCACTGACAGTGGACGCACACGAGTTCGTCGAACGTTTAGAGAAATACCAACGTGATATCGTGCCACGATATGCCGCCTTATCAGCGGCGAAGCAAATGATTCTGGAGCAAGCACGTCAACGCCTGCGAGTGCATGAATTCCAGGCCAAGGTACTGACGAGCTTTGTTCGTAATCAACTAATCGACGAAGTCTATCTACCGCGCGTGGGTGACAATCTCGCCAAGCAACTCGGTGCCGCCGGCGAAAGCAAGCGAACGGACCGCATGGGTCTGTTGCTGCTCATCAGTCCGCCCGGATACGGGAAGACGACATTGATGGAGTACATTGCCAATCGCCTGGGCTTGGTGCTAGTCAAGATTAATGGACCGTCGCTCGGACACGACGTGAACTCGCTTGACCCCGCTGCCGCTCCGAATGCTGCCGCTCGCGCGGAAATCGAACGGATCAATCTAGCACTTGAGATGGGTGACAACGTAATGCTCTACTTGGATGACATCCAACATTGTCATCCAGAGTTTCTGCAAAAGTTCATTCCGTTGTGTGACGGCACACGACGCATGGAAGGAGTCTGGGAGGGACAGCCGCGCACCTACGACCTGCGTGGCCGTAAGGTCGCCGTCGTGATGGCAGGCAATCCTTACACAGAAAGCGGCACACGTTTTCAAGTGCCGGATATGTTGGCAAACCGCGCGGACGTGTACAACCTGGGTGAGATTGTCGGCGACGCACGCGAAGTCTTTGAACGAAGCTATTTGGAAAACTGCTTGACCAGCAATCCGTCTCTGCAGCCGCTGGCACAAGCACCGCGCACCGACCAACTCGCGGTTATACGTGCCGCCGAGCGTAATCAATCGGATGCTGTCGAGCTGGAGTCGAACTTGCCCGCCGATCAACTCGCCGACATGATTTCGATCATTCGTAAACTCTGCCGAGTGCGAGATATCGTCCTGCAGATCAATCGACAGTATATCAACAGTGCAGCGCAGGCCGACGCATATCGCACCGAGCCACCCTTTAAACTCCAGGGCAGTTACCGCAACATGAATCGGATCGCGGAACGAGTCGTACCCGTGATGGATGATTCGGAACTGGAGCAGTTGATCGTGGGACAATACGAGCAGGATGCTCAGACGCTGACGCGGGATACGGAGTCGAATCTACTGAAGTTCAAGGAGTTGATGGGAATCATGACGCCCGCCGAGGCGGACCGCTGGTCCCAAATTAAATACGCATTCACCGAGAGCAATCGTCTGGCAGGCTTGGATTCTGACGATCGAGCCGCACAGGTGCTGGTATCACTCTCGGCGCTGCGCGACGGGCTAGAGTCCATTCGGCGCGTGCTGGCGGAAGTATCCACAGCGGAATCGGCAAAGACGACAGCGACGCTTGAGACGCTAACGGAAACACTCGCTACGACTTTGACTCAATCCAAGCGTGGCGAAGTCGCACCGGATCCGCGCGTGATCGTACAGCATTCCGTGCCTCGCGTGATTACGGACTTGATTCGCAGTCAGTTTCAATTGCTTTTCGACGGCCTACGCCCTGTCTTGGAAGCCAGCACCCGCAACACCGACGTTTGTGAGCGATTACGGGAAACGCTTGAGACGTGCCTACAAGATTATCGCCGACTGCAGGCCGAGTTGAACGAAGATGATGAGTCGCAGATTTAGGCGAGAGTTAAGATAACCGCAAACGCAGGGGATGCCGAACCACAGCCTACCAAGCCCCTCGTCGCGGACTACGTCGCTTCGCATTTTCTTCGAGATTTCGCACACCGGTGATGAAGTTCGCCGTTTTGGCGTTAGCCACGGTTCTCGGCCGGAAACCGA
>JAGQPK010000575.1 GCA_020426755.1 Planctomycetales bacterium | reverse complement strand
CGTCAACTACGTGATGAGCTCACCAAGATTGGCGGTGTCATCACCGAAAGGGAGTCGGGCGGTCTTTCGTCATTCGATGTGAGCGACCGCGTTCATCAATTTCACAATGGCATTTCGCGCGAGCTCTTCACTAGATACTCGGTGTCCGATCCTTGGTTCGCCGTATGCCGCGCGCACTGCGACGGCGTGCTCACCGACAAAGATCTTGTCAATGCGAGTGACGACGTGCGCATGAGGCTGAAAAAATTCGCTGACCACTTTTCGGAGTACTGAGGTAACAAGGGTTCGATAGCGTCGGAGAATGATGCGTAACGAATGCGTGCACAGGAGCGTGCAGTTTGGGCCGGAGTCGAATGGCAAATTGTCGGCGACAGCCCGCTGATGCCGAACGTTCGACGCTGTGTCAGTTGACGCACCATACTCAACGCACAATACTCAATGCGCAGAATCAAGGTTCATGCTCTTAATTGATCGAGAGGTCCAAATGAAAACTTTTGCTCGGATCGTCGTTCTCACTGTTTCAATCTTGCTTTCTCTTGTGTTCGTGCAGTACGCCGTCAACGCACAATCGCACGAGACGAAATCCGCTGACGCTACTCGGGCACAAGGGGCAGATCCAAGTAAGGATGCGATAAAGGTATTCAGCTTGGTTAATTCCGACGCGGAGCTTTTGACGCAGACGATGCAGCCTCTGTTCGCAAAGACCTCCGATACGCTGATCGTCTACGACAAGCGTACAAACTCGATAATCGCGAGAGGGGCCGAGTCTGAGCTTGCCATACTCGAAGCCCTTTTGCGACGGCTAGACGAAGCACCGACGTACAGCATCCGTAACATCGGCGCCGAACAAACGGATACAGTGGAGCGGCGTGAAGAGTCGGAAGTTAATAGTTCGTCAGCTCCCGTCGCCCCCTGAACCGAACCGTTCTCGGATCGAAATCGCTGCCTGATGAATGCCACGGCGAGAACTTTTCTGATTCAAGTACAACCGGATCGGCTCCTTGCGCTCGACGCTACGGACATTCTGAACGTGGCCAAGCGTCTTGAACGTGACTGGCCGGAAGACTCCTCAATAACGACCGGTGACGACGCTGGACCCTTCATCAACATTCAGGTTCACTCAAACACACCAGCGCGAACATGGTTGCGGATCGCCGACCTGTTCCTTGGAACGGATGTTCTTAGCGCGGAAGTCCGGATTTCATCGATCATTACCATGACGGGTGATATTGGTTGGGATGACTACTTGCTACTTCATCATTTTGACCCAAGCGTAGAGTTGGATCCGTATCCATGATCGAGATGAGGCGTGGAGCCATCTGATGCAATCGACTGACGAAGTCGGGCGTGTTGAAGTGGATGATTATCCGTCGCCGCCGGCTGATCGGTAGCGTTCGTCGGTTGAATGACGGGCACAATCGTCGGTGGTGCCCAGATATGTTGGGGACCGAATCGAAATGCGAAACAAATTGAAGCTCCGTTTTAGCCTCGCAACGTTGCTTATCGCAGTCACGGCAGCGTCGATTTGGTTGGCGACCACATCCAAACAAGCCCGTGATCAAGAGGTTGGAGTCGCGGGCGTCGAATCCAATGAGGGCGTCGTCCAGTTCGAAACAACGCTCGATGTGCCCGACTGGTTGAGGAACGCGGTTGGCCAAGAGTACTTCCGCGATGAAACGACGGTCGATTTTGCTACGAACCAAGGACGGCAGCAACGTACAGGCGAACCAAAGGCTACCGATGCGAACTTGAGGCATTTGGAGTCTCTTGACAGCATTGAGATACTTGAGCTTGGCAACAACAGCGACGTCACCGATTTAGGCTTGGCACATCTGAAATCCCTAAGAAGGCTGACGACGGTGTACCTTTATCGAACGGGAATTCGCGGGCCGGGGCTGGTTCATCTCGCGGACCTGCCGAAGCTGGAAGCCATTTCCTTGAGTGACACCCGGCTTGATGACTCTGGTGTTACCCACTTAGGAAGAATGACGCGCCTGACTTGGGCTCGTTTGGACAATACGAAGGTCACCGACGCAAGCATGTCGGAGCTTGCGAAAGCCACGGCGCTGAAAACGCTCACGCTGAGCAACACCGAAATCACTGACACTGGCTTGATGCATCTGGCGCGACTCGATCGGTTGGATACTCTAGACGTGCGCGGAACGGGGGTCACGTTCGACGGTGTTGCTCGCTTGAAGAGGTTGCTTCCCAATTGCCAAGTAACCGTAACATTCGGACTGGGTACTCTACCGCAAGATGAATCGCTATTCGTAGACGGATATACGCCGTCCTCCGGCGAGATCAACGCGAAGTTGAAGGAATTGAGGATCGACGGCGAAGTTCAAACCGACGCCACGAGACCTGGCAGTCCAATTGTTACCTTCCGACTGTTTGACAGCACGTTGTCTAACGAAGTTGTCCTTGACTTGATAGAACACATGCCTGACCTCGAAGTTTTGAACCTCCGTCGAGGCCTGGTTGGCGATGACTTCGTGAAGGGAGTAGGCGGATTAAGAAATATCAAGCACCTGTCCTTGCAAGCAACGCGAATCACTGACGATGGACTGCAGTATCTTTCTTTGCTGCCCAATCTCAAAGAACTAATTCTGACGGAAACCGACGTTACAGATGCAGGCTTGGCCCACCTCCGAAGCCTAAGAGGTGTGCGATCGATCACGCTCAACTCCACACGTGTTACGATCGGTGGCATTGAGGGACTCAGACAATCGTTGCCAACCTGCAGCGTCAGTTGGTAGCACATCGACGAACGACGCCGTGCACCGGAGGGGCAGTTCGGGCGGCATTAATGTGGTAACCTGATCTACCGCGGTCAGGTCAACGCCGTCGTCATCATGCAACTCGCGACCGCGTTAGCCGAAACGTTCGTCCCGACTCAACGACAATAACGATGTGAATCGCATGGATCGACGCTCTTTTCTCTCCTGCTGCGGTCTGTCAACGTGCGGCCTCGCTTTCGAGTCCAGCTTGGCCGCAGCAACTCAGTCTCGGTCACGCATCCTACTTCGTTCCTCGTGGCAGACAGTCAACATCGGCGACATCGCGCACACGCCAGGTGTGCTCAGCCTACTGCGGAAGCACCTGCCGGATGTGGAGGTCACGCTGTGGCCGTCGCATGTGGACAACGGCGTCGAGCAGTTGCTCTTGACGGAATTCCCCCAGCTCAAGATTGCAAAGCCAAAAAGTAAAGCCTTGGAACTCGCTTTCGAGGAATGCGATTTCCTCCTTCATGGCTCTGGCCCGTCCATAGTCGCTGAGCACGACTTGCATCGTTGGCGAGAAGAGACTGGCAAGCCTTATGGAATCTATGGAATCACGTTTCCGTTGAGGGAATCGTCGGCCACGGCCGCGCGCACCAACGAGGCGCTGGCTCGTTCCATCGACGTGTTGAGCCAAGCTAGGTTCGTGTATTTCCGTGACAGCAAGTCACTCGAACTAGTGAAAAAGCTCGGCGCAACTTCGGCAGTGATGGAGTTCGGCCCGGACGGCGCTTTCGCGTGTGATCTGCGCGATCGAGAAAAGGCCGAGACGTTTCTCCAAGCTAATCAACTCGAAGCAGGCAAGTACCTCTGCTGTATCCCGCGCCTACGATACACACCTTACTGGATGATCAAACCAAATGTGGAATTTGATGAGGTAAAGAACGCCCGCAACGACGCGATGAAAGAGCACGATCATGAACCGCTGCGAAATGCCATTATCCAAGTTGTTCGGCAGACGGACTTGAAGGTGTTGATCTGTCCCGAGGACCGCACGCAAATGGCCGTGGGGAAGGAGATGCTTTACGATAAGCTGCCTGAGAGTGTACTCGATCGCGTTGTCTGGCGCCCAGACTACTGGCTTACTGGTGAAGCCGTCAGTGTATACGTTCGAAGCGCCGGCCTGTTTGGGAACGAAATGCATTCGCCAATCATGTGTATTGGACACGGTGTACCGGCGATCGTTTGCCGGTTCGCCGAGCAGACAAGTAAAGGATTCATGTGGGAGGATATTGGATTGAGCGATTGGTTATTCGATCATGACTCACCTGCTGATCAGGATAAGATCGTGCCCGCAGTGTTGGAGATGGCAACAAACCCCGAGGCTGCCAAAGCGAAGGCCGCGAAAGCGCGAGCGTTTGTAGAGAAACGGCAGATGG
>JAGQPK010000574.1 GCA_020426755.1 Planctomycetales bacterium | reverse complement strand
CTGTGTCCCGGCTACTGCTGCTGCGCTTGCTGTTGTGCTAACTCGGTTTGCGCTTTCTGCCACAACCGGGCAAACTTCTCGAGCGGCAGGCCCACGACATTCGATTCACTGCCGGAGACGAGGTGGACCCAGTCGAGGCCATCTTGATATCCGAACGCCCCTGCCTTGCCCTGCCACTGCTCGGAATCAAGATATCGTTCCAGTTCGCTATCGCTCTGGCGATCCATGGTAAGTTCCGAGACGTCCACGTCCCCCCACATGCGATTGCTGGGACGGTGCCACAGACAGAGTCCGCTGAAGACGCGATGTTGGTGGCCCTGGAGTAACTGGAGCATTTGTCGCGCGTGCTCACGATCGGTGGGCTTGCCAAGAATTTGCCCGCAACACTCGGCGACGGTATCGCAGCCCAGGATCCAGCCCGACGCTTGTTGCAACGCGACGTCGCGAGCTTTTTGATAAGCGAGTCGGCAGACGAGTTCTGGTGGAGTTTCGCGACTGCACATGCCACACTCGGCGCTTTCGTGCGGGGCGATCACATTGAACTCGTAGCCGGCGTGCGTCAGCAGTTCACGGCGGCGCGGCGATTGACTGGCGAGGATCAGCATGGCGAACGGGACTGTCTGTCGTTAAGCTTGTGTTCCATGATTCAACTTGACGTTCTTTATGAGGATAACCATCTGCTGGTTGTCAACAAGCCCGCCGGCTTGGCGACGATGGGGGCGTTGCCAGGTGAAGACACCTTGGCGGAGGTGGCGAAACGCTACCTGAAAAGAAAATACGACAAGCCAGGCAATGTGTATGTGGGAGTTGTCAGTCGCTTGGACAACCCCGTGTCAGGTGCGATCGTGCTCGCCCGCACGTCGAAAGCTGCAAGTCGGCTAAGCGAACAGTTTCGCGAACATCAAGTCGAGAAACGCTATTGGGCGCTGTCGTCGTCCAAGGACGCAGCCGCAGGTTTGCCGGACGCTGGGCAACTGCTGAACTGGCTTCGCAAGGATGAGAGCAGACGTTGCATGTGCGTGTGTGGTCCGCGCGCTGCTGGTGCGGTACGCGCGGAGCTCACGTATCGAGTACTGCTGCGTTTGCCCCAGCGGTTATGGCTTGAGTTGAATTTGATCACGGGTCGTAAGCATCAGATACGTGTTCAATTGTCTGACGCAGGTTGTCCGATTGACGGCGATTCCCGCTATGGCAGTCGTGTTGCCTTTCCGCACGGTATTGCGCTTCACTCTCGCTGGCTACAGTTTGAACATCCGGTGCGTCATGAGTTACTGACGTTTACGGCACCGCTGCCGGAAAGTTGGCCGGCTCTCCCGCCACAACTCGCGCGCTGCTAGACTGGAACGAGTGCCCGTACCCCCCTTATCGCTTCTTAGAATTGACGCGTGACTGGTCTCAAAGAAACCACCTTCGTTCGCTCGTCGCTCGCCAGCAATCTGGTCAATCAGACACAGATTGATGAAGCCATCGAGCGTTTGCGAGCTGCTGGCGGGTTGGACGCCTTGCCCGCCGTATCGGCCAGTGAAGAACGACTGGGCGCGATGTTGGTCGAGATGGGTGTGTTGACTGCGTACCAGTACCAACAGCTACGCGAGGGGCGCACGAAACTGAATCTGGGTCCGTACATTATCACGGACTGGTTGGGCCAAGGCGGCATGGGGCAGGTGTTTGTCGCCGTGCATCAAATGATGGGCCGGCAAGTTGCCATCAAGGTCTTGCCACGTTCGAAATCTACGCCCGAGGCGATCGCCAGTTTCACTCGCGAAATCCAGACGCAGGCAAAGTTGGATCATCGCAACTTGGTGCGAGCGTACGACGCAGGGCACGACGGCAACGTCTACTTCCTGGTGACGGAGTACGTCCCAGGTACCGATCTGCGACGACTTGTGCGTTCCCAGGGTCGGTTGACCATGGCTCAGAGCGCATCGGTGATTAGCCAAGCCGCGGTTGGTCTCGGCTATGCGCACGAAAAAGGATTGGTGCATCGCGACGTGAAACCGGGCAATTTGTTGGTCACTCCCGAAGGCCTTGTGAAAGTCTCAGATCTGGGCTTGGCCGGGTTTCTCCACGAGGGCAAGGACGATCCCCGCGCAGGCAAGATTGTCGGGACCGCCGACTATCTGGCGCCGGAAAAGATCACGCAGCCGCATTTCATTTCGGCCGTGAGCGATATCTATGCACTGGGCTGCACGCTCTACTACGCAGTGACCGGTAAAGTACCGTTTCCCGGTGGCAGTACGCGCGACAAAGCCCGGCGTCACTGCGAGGAAACCCCGTGGCACCCACGTCAGTTCAACCCCGAAGTCACCGATGAATTTGTCGACTTGATCGCCGACATGATGGAGAAGGATCCTCGTCGGCGGATGTCCTCGGCGGCTGAAGTTGTCGCGCGATTGGCGCCGTGGGTACCATCCCAGTTGGAGTTGCCGCAACTTGCGCCGCATGATTCGAATGCGAACGCGCCTCCCGTGCCGACATCAATCCGCGATGAAACCGTGGAGGACTTTGGTGAGCTTAACAATGCGCCGACTCCGGACGAACCAGTCGCCGCTGCGCAGGTCGTCGCCAACGAGCAGCGAACAGCGGCCAAAGGCGGAGCGTCCCTCGAGACCGTTCATCGCCGTGAATTCAAGCTGCCCAGTGATGCGAGTCTACGCACGCGTCAAGCGGTTCTGCGCGCACTTACGATTGCCATCCCGGTGTCATTCTTGGCCGGCGCGGCACTGACTTATCTGTTTCTGGAGTTTTTGCGCTAAAGACGTTAGTCCTCGTCTGTTAGTTCGCCGAAAGACGCCAGTCGCGGTTCTCACAGCAGTTGGAAATTCCGCGTTAGGACAGAACCGACGCTAGCGTGTTGCGGCGAACTTACAGCACGGACGGCGAACTACAGAGTGTTACGGCGAATCGAACGACGGCGTTTGCGAGTCAAGGCGAACAGATCGCGCGTTGCGAAGGGATTGATCAACGCATGAGTATCTTCACGCGATGCTACCGAACATTCGAGCGGTTGGATCTCGCCGCGGCCGAAGACTCCGAGATGCGTGCCAACGTGCTGAATGCGGATGATGTGAGTGCCGCCGCGCTGGTGAGCGAAGACGGCGAACTCAATACCGTCACGCTCGATTTCGTGCGAGTTCCGCAAGGCAAATTCGGCGCCCAATGCGAATGTAAGCGAGCTCTCCGAGGTCATCTCTGTAAGCACATTGCCTTCGTCTTGATGGAGCTGGAATCTCGGGCGTACGAACCCAGCGGTTCCAGTCGCGCTATACTGATTCGCGGTCGCACGGATAAGCTGCGCATGGCAAGTATTGCAGCTCGACTCCTAGGCGCACCGGCGACTTCGCAACCGAAGACGGCCTCGGTGAAGTCTAAACATGCTGAAGCGTCTTGGGAATCGCAGTTGCGCAAGCTCGAAGCTGCCCAACGGCGACCGCTGCCGCGTGGATCCCTACCGGAAATCGATCATCACGCAGATCGGAAACGACCAAACCGACTCTGGTACGCACTGCCGCATAGCGAACCCGTCCTCAATTCGCCGTTCGCGCTGCGAGTGTATTTGAGCGAACAGGGCCCTGACGGCACGTGGTCAGTACCAGTTTACATTTCCGACGTGCTGGACACGGTGCCGACTGACTCGGCCGACGCGAACATCATTGATGAGTTCGCAGAATTGTGCGACGACGACGACTACGAATCCTGGAGCAGCTACGACGATGACATTTTCGACGACGATGATGATGGGTTCGAGTCGATCGAAATACACGAGCATAACGCTCAGAAGCTATTCGCCGCGATCGTCGCTACCGGTCGTTGCGTCGTCACTCCATCGTTCAAGCAGACGCTGACGGCTGTTCAGCCACTTACCTGGGAAGATCGGGAACCGTGGCGATTGCAGTTACACGCCGCCCCCGACACATCAGGCGCAGAACCTGGCGTGCTGTTCACACCGCGACTCGAACGCGGAGGCGAAGTCCGTCCGCTTAGCCGCAGCGACTCATTCTTCGCCGATGGCGTGATGCTCTCTGACAACACAGTGTCACTCTACCGGTCGCAAGATCTTAGTTGGATCAAGGCGTTCCTAAAGCAGGATCCGATCTTTGTGACCAACAGCACGCTGCTGGACTTTATCCAACGTTTCGTCAGCATGCCAGATATTCAC
>JAGQPK010000573.1 GCA_020426755.1 Planctomycetales bacterium | reverse complement strand
TGGCTCCGCCTACGGTATGGCGCCGGCAGCTCGCGGCTATCTGCGTCCCACCGGTGAATGGAACTTCCAGGAAGTGACCGTGCAGGGCTCGAAGATCAAGGTCGAACTGAACGGTTACGTGATTCTGGATACCGATCTTAGCCAGATTAACGAGTTCATGGCGGGATCGCCCCATCCAGGCAAAGATCGGACGACTGGGTATTTTGGGTTCGCTGGTCACTCCGATCCAGTGCAGTTCCGAAATATCTCGATCAAGCGTCTGTAAGACGGCTAGCGTGAGTTCTTTGGAGTGCGAAAGCTGCGCGATCGCTTTCGCACGAGGCCAACCGGGCAGAACGACGCACAGTGCTCTCACGCAAAGCGCCACTCGAACGGCCGGATTCCAGCCTTCGCCTGTGTCAGCGATCACAGAAAAGCGATAGCTGCGCGATCGCACTCCAAAGACGATCGCTCTCCAAGGAGTTGCCGGCGGTCGCTAGGGGCCCATACGAGTGCTTGCAGAGCCGATGCTTGCTTGCTATGCTACCCCGCAAGTTTCAACTTCAGCGAGGGAGTGTGACATGTTGGTACTTAGTCGCAAGGTCGGCGAGCGGATTGTCGTCGCTAACGATATTCGCATCACCGTGGTGCGCATCTCCGGAGGAGGTGTGCGGATCGGTATCGAAGCTCCGGATGGTACCCCTGTGGTACGCGAGGAGCTGCTAAATGCTCCGCCGGTCTCGGTGCGCTCGGACGAGACGAATTCGCGGACTTGAATTCGGTTGTGAGGCCGTCCGCCGCAACGCGACTCAGTTCGTCGTAACGCCGGGTAGTTCGCCGCAACGCGTTAGCGTCGGTTCTGTCCCGGCGCAGTAGTTGATTTCGGAATGATGATTTCTGATTGAGGAATGTCGCGCCCGGAAGTTTGCGCTCTCTTTCTCATTCAAGAATCACAGATCCACGCTCAGCACTTCTCAATCAAGCCTCTGAACCGCGGCTGGCGCCTTTCGGCGAACTAATTAGTGCTTGTTGGTTTCTGCATGTACTCTTGCTCGTACTCGTACTTGTACTCGAATGCTCGAACTAATGCTTATCGGCTATAGAAATCGAGTACGAGTACGAGTACCGCGTTGCTGAGTACAAGTACGAAAGATTGCGATAGCTGCACTACCGCACCAGCGAACGCTTGAGTGACGAGATGTTGACTTCGGGCTGGTCGAAGCTGTCCAGCGCGCCGCGTTGTTCGCCGTATGTTTTGAACAAGCGTGCTTTCTCAACTGCCGACGGGCTGCCTGGAGCTTCCTTGCCGGGTGCCGGGCCCCATGGGATGCGACGTTGTTTTTTGGTGATCAAGTAGTAGTTCTTGTCGACAGGGCCCTCGATCGGAGATTGCACTTTGGGGACTTGAATGGCCCAGAGTTCGAGTTTTTCCCAGGCGGATGACAGTAGCGTGACGATTTGAGCTGCTTCGGCGACGCGCGGGTCACCCCACGGGTTGCCGGCCATTCCTGCTGGAAAAGAATCAATGCCGAAGATTTTCGGGTAGAGATCTCCTTCGGACTTATTCATCTCAGTTGGCAACATGCAGCCTTCGTCGTCGACGGGAATCAGACCATCGTAATCGTGATCGACGAACGTACCTTTGGGCACGAAGACCATGGCGACCGGCTGGCGGTACTCGAGATCGACCTCGAGCGCAGACGGAAACTTCTTGTTGATCCGCAACACCTTCTTCACCCAGGGTTGAACCCCGAAGGCCTGCCGCACGCGCAGATGCAGCTCGGGATCGAGCAGATTCGCGTTGTAGAGATGTCCATAGGTAATGGCGTTTTGAACGACGTCAGAGCGGATCCAGTCCGGCTGCGGCGTCACTTCCAAGCGATCGGTTTTAAGCCGGTAGCGGGGATTGCTGACGATCTTGTTGCCATGTTGTTGCCACAAGTGAAACGTCGTCAGGCCAATCACAGCACAGAACACAACGGTCGCGCTTGCCAACCAGGCGTGACCGTCCAATGGGCGGAACAGCCGTGCTAACATCGCTACCCCGAGCCCACCGGCTCGTCGCGCTGGAGTCATGATTTACCTCCGTCCTTGGAGAGTGTCATCACCAGATTTCAAGTTCTCTTTCGAGCTCCACGCCAAGGGTCGCGGAGACTTGCGACCGCATTTGCTCGATCAAGTGTTCCACATCATCGCTGGTCGCACCTGCTTCGACCTGGATGAAATTCGCACTGGCATCGGCGATCCGCGCCTTGCCGATGCGATGTCCGCGGAGACCAACCTGTTCGATCAGCTCGGCGGCCGTCAGTCCTTGCGGATCCTTAAACACGCGGCACATTCCCAGTTCGTTCGACGGCTGCAGCGTGCGGCGGACAATCCACGTCTTCTGCATGCGCCGCGTCAGTTCGCTCACATCGGCCGGTTCCAAGCTGAATGCCGCGCCGAGAATGACTAGCTCGTCGAGACTGCTTTCCCCGTACGAAAATCGAATCTCGTCACGTTCCCGTTCGAGAATCTGTCCTTGGCGTGTCATGACGGTGGCTCGGGAAGTCCATTGGCCAATCGAAGAACCGCCGTGAGCAGCGTTGCCACGCAGGGCGCCGGCGACTGTGCCGGGGATGCCCACAAGATTCTCGAGACCGGCCAAACCTTCGCGGACCGCGGTCGAGACGAGATGTCCGAGCTTGGCGCCGCCGCCGGCGGATACCTGCTGTCCGCTCACGGAAATCTCTGTGAACGCGGGCGCCGAGAGCTGAATCACCAGCCCGGGCACACCGGCGTCCCTGACCAGAATGCGCGAACCGCCGCCGATTACACGAACCGGCACGTTGCTCTCCGCACAGTGCGCCACCAACGACTGCAACTCCTCAAGTGACGTCGGCTCGGCGAAATACTCCGCTTTGCCGCCCAAACGAAGCCACGTATGCGGTCCCAGCGGCTCTTGTTCGCGAATGATGTGTTCGAATCCGGTCCACAGACTCATGAAAGTCGACCCTTCCTCATGTCGGCACCCGTTGTTTTTGTTCGACCTAGATACTTTTCAATAACTCAGGTTCAAGGTTCGCCTTACGCCACTGGCCACGATTTGCAGCGATAAAACCGACGCTAATACTTTACGGTGAACTACTTGCGCGATGCCTCGAACCGCTAGTTCGTTGGGCGAACGACTTGTAACCCCACTTCTTAGCTCTGATCGCGTGGCTAACAACGTCGTGAGAGCCTTGTCCTCTTTTAACTCATCTTCGCAAAGTCTACCAATCGACGATAATAGGCCAAACCCTGGATAGGGGTCAATGTGAACGAGTCCGACATGCCGGCGGTATTGGGGGGACGATGCAAGCAGAAATCATGGCGATCGGCGACGAGCTGACATCGGGACAGCGGCTAGACACGAACAGTCAATGGCTGAGTCAGCAATTGGGGGATCTGGGGATACCCGTGCTGGCTCACACGACAGTCAGTGACACGCTGGCCGAGCTAGTCGCGGCGTTGCGAGTTGCCGCCGAGCGGGCTGATTTGGTCGTGATCACGGGGGGGCTCGGGCCGACGGCCGACGATCTCACTCGCCAAGCGATGGCAGATGCGGCGGGCGTGGAATTGGAATTTCGTCCAGAGGTTTTGGCGGAGATCGAGGCCCGCTTTAGCTATCGAGGGCGCCAGTTGCCACCACAAAACCGCGTGCAGGCCATGTTCCCAGCCGGTAGCGAGGCGATTCACAATCCGCATGGAACGGCGCCCGGCATTGATCTCACCTGGTCGTTGGGCGAGCGGACCGTGCGGCTGATCGCATTACCCGGGGTTCCGGCCGAGATGAAGCAGATGTGGGCCGAAACGGTGCAGGCGGCGATTCAAACGTTGGCGGGCGCGCCCCAGGTGATTCTCCATCATCGGGTCAAATGTTTCGGCGCCGGAGAGAGTCAGCTTGAGGCGATGTTGCCGGACCTGATCCACCGCGACCGCATTCCACGCGTGGGCATCACGGTCCATCAGGCGACTATTACGCTGCGAGTTACCGCGCAGGGGCCGGATACCGCGACCTGTCGTGCTCAGATTCAACCGACGCTGGACGTCATTCACGAATGCCTGGGCAATCTGGTTTTCGGAGAAGAGGATGACGAACTGGAGGACGTCGTAGTTCGCATGTTGCGCGAACGAAACCAAACGTTGTCGGTATGCGAGTGGGG
>JAGQPK010000572.1 GCA_020426755.1 Planctomycetales bacterium | reverse complement strand
GGCACCGCCCTGCCCTCGTCAAACAACTGCTTGGCTTGCACCATGTACGCCTGGACTTCCTCGTGAGTTAGCCCCTGCACTGCCGTCCGCTGGTGTGCGGGCAACTTTGTAACCGGCGAAGTCCATGGTCGACCAATCCGCTCCTTACCAACCGTCGACACCAACTCGATAAACCGCTCACGCGTGAGCTCCGGTAGCGTCAACGGTGGTTCGAGCAGCAACCCCGTTTGTGTAGAAACGGCCGGTGCGATGTCGGGCACCTCTTCATCGACTGCAGGCGGTGTCGCGGCAGAATGAGATTCTTGTGCCACGCCACGCGCAGCACATACCATCATGGCAAAACAGATGAGCAAGCGTTGGCGATTGTTCGCGTAGAGCACGTACTGCATCTCCCGTGATGAGGTGAGTGATCGTGCTCGACATTTTATCCGAACGCCGCCAATATGCGATCGGTTTTCGACCGCAAGCTACGTATTGCAAATCTCGTTGACGACGCGGCCATGCACGTCAGTCAGCCGGAAATCGCGACCTGAGTAGCGGTAGGTCAACTTCGTATGATCGATGCCCATCAGGTGAAGCACCGTCGCGTGCAAATCATGGACATGCATACGGCCTTCAACCGCGTTCATGCCGAACTCATCCGTCGCACCATACGTCAGCCCCGCACGGACTCCACCACCTGCCAAGAACATTGAGAACCCAGTATGGTGATGGTCACGGCCCGGCTTCTGTTTGTCGTTGTCGTTAACTTGTGCATACGGCGTGCGGCCGAACTCGCCGCCCCAGATCACCAGCGTATCGTCCAACAAACCACGCTCCTTCAAATCATGAAGCAGCGCTGCGGTTCCTTGATCACTGTCGGCACACAGGCGCCGATGCCCCCCGTCGTTGTTCGAGTGCGTGTCCCACGGCTGCTTGTTGCCTTTGTCGACATAATAAACTTGTACGAAGCGCACGCCGCGCTCTACTAAGCGACGAGCCAACAGACAGGAACGACCGTACGGCGTGTCACCGTAGCGAACTTGCGTTGCGAGCGACTCGCGTTTCAAATCGAACGCGTCGGTGGCTTCACGCTGCATTTGAAACGCTGTTTCCAGCGATTGAATATGCGATTCTAAGCGAGGATCCTCCGGCCGATCCGCTTGATGCAAGCGATTAAGTCGTTGAATCAAATCCAATTGTTTGCGCTGCTCGTCACGCGTCCGCGTCGGATGATTGAGGTTCGCGATCAGCTCATTGACATCCGTGTGATTCGTGTCGACGCTGACGCCCTGAAACTGCCCCGGCAAGAAACCGCTCGACCAAAGCTGCGGCCCCACAACCGGCCGGCCCGGACACAGCACGACGAACGACGGCAGATTCGCGTTCTCCGATCCCAAGCCGTACGAAGCCCATGATCCGAATGACGGGCGCACCGGCTGCTGATGCCCGGAGCTCATCAACAGCAATCCGGGTTCATGATTGGGCACGTCGGTATGCATGCCGCGCAGCACACACAGGTCGTCCGCGTGACGCGCCAACCGCGGAAACAGTTCGCTCATCTGAATGCCGCTCTGCCCGTGCCGATAGAAGCGAAACGGACTCGGCAAATAGCCCGCCTTGGCATCCTTGAACAGCTTGCCACTCGGCTTCTCGCCCGCAACCTTGGCCAGCTCCGGCTTGGGATCGAACGTATCAACGTGCGATGGCGCTCCATTCATGAAGAGAAATATCACGCGTCGCGCTTTGGCTGGAAAATGAGTGCCTTCGGAGGTGAGCGAGCCGAACGCGGACGACGCTGCATTGGACATCGTGGCGCCGGCCAGGCCCAGCAAGCCAAAACCGGCTGCACTGCGACAGAGCATGTCACGACGTGAAGGGGCCACACTTGGCGAGATGTGTGTTCGCATTTCTGCACTCTCAGTCGATGAACTGGGTTTCGTTGGCAACGATCAGCGCCTGAGCATACTCAGTCCACTGCCGTCGCATCTGTTCGTTATCACTCGGGTCGTCCGTCGCCAGGAATTGCAGGCCGACTGACAACTCAGTGTCGCTAGGCTCGCGATCATATAAATGCTGGTACAACAGCCGGACGGCTTTGATGGTGCCGTTCAGATCGCCACTGGTGCATGTTGGGCAATCGGTCGTCGCGATGCTTGCACAGCGTTTCGCTTGCTCCATGACAAAAGGATGATTCAGCAAGAGCAGCGCCTGAATGGGCGTCGTGGTGCGAGTGCGTCGCGATGCATGAACGTTCGCGTCGGGAAAGTCAAAAGTGATAAGCAGCGGATTGAGCTCAAAGCGACTCACAAAGGCGTACACCGTACGGCGGCGGTTGTTCAGATCGCACGGATCAATGGACTCCCCGCCGATTGCATCATCGAGCGAACCGCTGGACGCGAGCAGCCGGTCGCGCCACACCTCGACGCTCAATCGCTTCCGATGCATGTGACTCAGCAAGCGATTCCCCGGATCAACGCGCACGGATTCCGCGCTTGCTGTCGATGATTGCCGATAGGTCGCAGAGTTGACGATTTCGCGTACGAGCCATTTGAGCGACCAGTCTTCCGCCATGAATCGTGCGGCTAAGTCATCTAGCAATTCGGGATGGGACGGCGGTTCGCCCTGCGAGCCAAAGTTGCTGGGAGATGAGACTAACGGGGCTCCGATCAATTGAGCCCACACACGATTCACGAACACGCGTGCTGTCAGCGGGTTCGCGTGGCTAACGATCACGTTCGCCAGCTCCAGCCGACCGGAACCTTGTGAAAACTCAACTCGCTCCCCCGGCGAGAGAACTTGCAGAAAACCACGATGCGACTCGGGACCTGGCGATTCGACATTGCCGCGCAAGAAAACATGGAGGTCAGTCGGTTTGCTTTCCCGCACGACGTGCATGGCGTCCGTCGGGTTCTTGGCCTGCTCGCCCTTCAGTTCCACGCCTTCCGATCGGAGCGGTCGATTGAACATCTCCGTGCTGGCAAACACACTCGCCAGCGAATAGTAGTCGGCGCTGGTAATCGGGTCGTATTTGTGGTCGTGACATCGCGCACACGCCACCGTCAATCCCAGCAGCGAACGACATACCGTGTCGACACGATCTTCCCACTCCTCCGCTTTCACGGCTAAGCGACCGCGATCGTAGTACTTGGGCCCCAATCCCAAGAACCCCAGTGCTGCCAAGTTCTTGTCATTGTCAGGCAGCAGATCTGCTGCCAATTGTTGACGAACAAATTCATCGTACGGCAGATCCTGGTTCAACGCGGTGATAACCCAATCGCGATATAGGTACGCATTCGGATAACAAAGCGAGCGGTCATCTCCAACGATGTGTGCTTGATCCTCGGCGTAGCGAGCGAGATCGAGCCAGAGCCTTGCCCAATGTTCGCCAAACCTTGGCGATGCCAACAAGGTGTCAATCCACTCGCTCACGTCGCCCGGCGCTGCCGTGTCGGCGGACTGCAGCCCCAACTCGCTGGCCGGTAGGCCCACGATGTCGAAGCTCAAACGCTGGCGAAGCGTCGCCAACTCGGCCGGCGGCGCCGGTGTTAGATGGCGTGAATCGAGCTGTGCGAGAACAAAGTAGTCGAGCGGACTGCGCGGCCACGTCGCATCCGTTACGGGCGGTTGCGGTTGAACGCTGGGCGTCCGAAAGGCCCAACGCTCACGCGCTGCGGCCCAATCGACTTCTGGTTTGGTCGAGTCGCGTTGTTCGCTGCGGAGTGGCTCGCTATCGGTGTCGCGCGGATCGAATGCGCCACGCTCAATCCATGTTTCGAACTTCGCGATCACGTCCGGTGGCAAGCGACGATCCGGCGGCATCTCCGGCCCTGCATGTCGCAATGCTTTAAGCAGCAAGCTGTCGGCCGGCTTGCCAGGCACGAGCGCTGGACCAGAATCACCACCGTGCAGTAGGCCGTCTCGCGAGTCGACTTGCAACGATGCTTCCTGCTTGTCCGCATCCGCGCTGTGGCATTCGTAGCAATGTTCCACGAGCACCGGCCGAATCGACGTCTCGAAGAACTCAGCTTCCTCCGCGGCCTCTAACGCACTGGCTGACGTGCATACGACCAGGGTGAAGAGAATTGCAACGAACGAGCCAGTTAGCCGCCGTGATAAGTGACGCCAATCGTCTGCCATAACGGATGACTTCCCTGGATGGATGGGTGGAAGTGTGCGTATACAGGCGTCCA
>JAGQPK010000571.1 GCA_020426755.1 Planctomycetales bacterium | reverse complement strand
CGAGCGTCAATGTCGATTTCAATAATAAGTGGAAGACTCAGGCTCCCCTCTCGCCCAAACTTGTTTGGGGAGAGGGGCCGGGGGTGAGGGGCGGAGTTTGTGTGATCGGAGTCGAAGCTGTTTAAACAAAGAGGTTGCAGCTTGGAGCATGCCCATCGAGCAACTGCACTAGACGTTGCCCCTCACCCCCGACCCCCTCTCCCCAATCAATCGTTGCGTAGACGCTTTGGAGAAGAATCGACGTCGTTCGCGCAACGCTTGATAGAGGCGAGGGGGCATAAAGTTCCTGTTCATTGCACCGGGCACATTGCCACGAAACTCAACTGAGTGCCATTGGGCTAAAGCCTTTCGGCGAACGAGGCGAAGTGTGCGTCGCTCAGTGCCACGGAAGATGCGTGGCACGATGAGTCCGCGGGGCTGGTACCGCTGCTAGTCGTCGATGCGGACGCATCGTCCCGTGCGACGGATTCGCCCTTGCGCGAAATGATGGATCACCCGCGGATAGACTTCGCACTCGGCCTCGAAGACACGTGCGGCCAATGTCTCGGGTGTGTCATGCGACAGTACGGGCACAACTTCCTGGGCAATGATCGGCCCATGATCATATTCGTTATCAACGAAGTGGACCGTGCACCCGCTGACTTTCGTGCCATACTCCAGCACCGCCTCGTGTACGCGACGGCCATAGTAACTCTGACCACAAAATGACGGGATCAGTGACGGATGGATATTGATCACACGATCGACGAAATCTTGCGGTACCAGCACGTGTTTGAGAAAGCCACCCATCACCACCAAACCGACGTTCGCCTCACGACACGGTGCGAAAATGTCTCGACTATAGTCTTCCGCCGCCTGGCCTTTCAGCTTGGCCTGCACACGCCAAGGAATCTCTCTTTGCACCGCGTACTGCAAGCCGCCCGCAGCAGGATTACTGGAGATCACCAGCGCAACTTCGATCGGCAAACGGTGCTGGTCAATCTTCTCTAGCAAGTTCCGCAATGTCGTACCGCTGCCGGAAATGAGCACGGCAACGCGTAGGTCAGGAGAGCCGGAGTCGGACATGATCACGCAGACTCCTGTTCGCTTGGCAACACGTCAATCGACAGGGTGACCGAGATATCGCCAATTTCGCACGACTCACCCGGACCATCCGCTTTAACAACGATCTCGACCGCCAATGTCTCATTCGAGATGTAGTCGCGGTTTTCGTTGATCGCCTGCTGGACTTGAGCGTCCGCGGCAGCCAATGAGATCTTGATCCGATCGGTGTAGTCGCAGTTGCGTTGCTTGCGTTGCTCTTGAATGACGCGTACCAGATCACGGGCGATACCTTCGCGCACCAGTTCATCAGTCAATTCGGTCGCGAGCACAACCACACAGCCAGCCCCCTGAGCGGCGGCCCAACCTTCCTTGGCCTGCAACCCAATCTGAATGTCTTCGCCGTCCAACTCGATGGCCTCACCACCAATCGCAAGCGTGATGTGCCCGTGTTGCTTCATCTCAGCGAGCAACTTGCCGCCATCGGCTCCTTGCAAAGCAGCCTTGATGGCGGGCATGTGCTTGCCAACGCGCGGACCAAGCCGCTTGAAGTTCGGCTGCACCTGGTAGGTGATGTATTGCTCGGCGTTCTGAGCAAACTCAACTTCCTTCACATTCAATTCTGTACGGATGATGTCGGCATGCTCCCACAGCCAGTTCAAGTGCGTTTCGTCGGCCAGAATCACTTCGACCTTCGCCAGCGGCTGCCGCACTTTCAGCTTCGCATTCATGCGGGCACTACGTCCGAGTGAGGAAATCTCGCGAGCCAACTCCATCTGCTGTGACAACACAACGTCAGTCCGCTGTGCCGAGGCCGGATAATCGCATAAGTGAACACTTTCCCGAGCACGGCCCTGGAAGACTCCCGTCAAGTTTCGCCACAGGTAGTCGGCCAGGAACGGCGTGAATGGTGCGATCAGCTTGGCGATCGATAGCAGACATTCATAGAGCGTCCAATACGCATCGAGCTTATCCGGCGAGTCTTTGTCGCTGCTCCAATAGCGTTCGCGACCGCGCCGTACGTACCAATTGCTCAGCGCGTCAACGAAGCTGGTAAGCCGGGCGCACGCTGCGAAATTGTCGTAACTGTCCATCGTTTCGATCACGCGGCCGATGGTGGAATCAAGCTCACTGAGGATCCAGCGGTCCAGTTCATTCCGTTCCGCCACGGGCCGATAGCCTTTGCCACGCTGCAGCTCGTCGGGCGTCAGTTGCGATACTTCGCCAGACAGTCGTTCGGCGGGATCAAAGCCGTCGATGTTGGCATAGATCACAAAGAAGCTGAAGACATTCCACAGTCGCAAGAGGAACTCGGGGATGCTCTCCTTGATTGATCGTTCGCTGTAGCGAATTGAAGTCCAGGGAGCCTGATTCGCGAAGAAGTACCAGCGCAAAGCGTCAGCACCGTACCGATCGAAGATCTCGTTCGGCTCGCGATAGTTTCGCTTTTGCTTGGACATCTTCTGGCCGTCCTCGCCCAGCATTAGTCCCAGCACGATGCAATTACGAAATGGGTGAGGGTATTCGAGCGGCGAGCCGTCGGCCGTCGCCTGGGCACCTGCTTGCGGATCGAACAACAACGTGCTGATTGCCAGCAGGCTGTAGAACCAGCCGCGTGTTTGATCGATCGCTTCACTGATGAAGTCGGCGGGGAACTGCGCTGCAAATTCTTCTTTGCCCTGATGAGGATACCCCCACTGCGCAAACGGCATCGCGCCGGAATCGAACCAGCAGTCAATTACCTCCACGACACGTCGCATCCGAGCGCCCTTAGCGAACGGTGAATCGTAGGTAACTGCATCGATATACGGTTTATGGACGCGCAGGTCATCGGGTAGGTCCGGTGTCGCCGCCTTCGCCTGCAACCAGACTTCAGTACCATCAACGCCGGGTTTGCTCAGCAATTCGTCGTAGCTGCCGATCGCTTCCATCTGCCCTGTGGAGTCACAAACCCAGATTGGCAATGGCGTTCCCCAGTAGCGTTCACGCGACAACGCCCAGTCGACATTGTCCTCCAAGAAGTTGCCGAAGCGGCCATCGCGAATATGTTCGGGCAACCAATTGATCTGACGATTGTTCGCGAGCAAGCGGTCGCGAAACTCCGTCGTGCGGACAAACCAGCTTTGACGCGGATACTGAATCAGCGGATCTTGGTCAGCACGCCAACAGAACGGATACTCGTGCAAGTACTGCTCTTGGTGGTACAGCAAATCACGCTGCTTCAACTCGCGCGAAATCTCTTTGTCGCATTCCTTGACCCAGCGGCCCACGTAGTCCGATGCGACATCCGTGAATTTGCCGTCGGGCCCGACAGCACAAATCAACTCCGGACCTTCTCCAGCGGCAAACTTGGACTGCTCGGAGATCAACACGTCATAGTCGACTTCACCGAAGGCCGGCGCCTGATGAACCACACCGGTGCCGCTCTCAATCGTCACAAAATCCGCCGCGACCACGCGCCACGCACGGGCAACGGAGCCGCCAGCAGTCAGCTCGCCAACCTGCTCGCCTTGCGTCGCATAGTAATAATCGAACGGCGGTAGATAACGACGGCCCACCAGATCGCGACCTGGACACTTGGACTCCACGGTCAGCGTCCGCTTGGTCTTGTCCGCTAACGTCTCGACCAAGGCCTCGGCGACGATCAGTCGTTGGCCCGATTCTTCGTCGAGCACCGTGGCGTAGGACAAATCGGCATGCACCGCGGCGAACTGATTGCTGGGCAGCGTCCACGGCGTCGTCGTCCAGACGAGCAAGCTGACGCCTGATACAGTGCCGTCCTGTTCCAACAGCGGAAAGCGGACATAGACACTAGGATCCGCCACTTCACGATAGCCTTGCCCGACCTCGCCGCTACTGAGCGCCGTACCGCCCTGAGCCCACCACCAGACAATCTTGTGCCCTTGGTAAAGCAAGCCACGCTCGAACAGATTCTTCAGACACCACCAAACGCTCTCAACATAGCTCTGATGGTACGTCACGTAGGCCTGATCCAAGTCGACCCAGAACCCCAAGCGGCTCGTCAGCTTCTCCCATTCTTGCATATAGCGCCAAACGCTCTGCTGGCACTTGCGAATGAACGGCTCGACGCCATAAGCCTCGATTTCCTCCTTGGCATGAATCCCGAGTTCCTTG
>JAGQPK010000570.1 GCA_020426755.1 Planctomycetales bacterium | reverse complement strand
TGACACTGTTCGACAACGGCTTCCACTGGCTGCAAGACGCCCGTCTCGTTGTTGGCCCACATCACACTCACCAAGCGTGGCGACGGGCCTTGTTGCAGCAGGTCGTCCAAGTGTTGCAATTCGACTTGGCCCGCCGCATTGACTCGAATCCGGTCAATTTGCCAACCCCAGCGTTCCAGTTCATCTGCTGCGGCCAAGCTACTAGGATGTTCGATGGCGGTGACGAGAATCCGACCTGGCGACTGGCCCGCGCGGTACCAGCCACGCAACGCCAAGTTGTTCGCCTCGGTGCCTCCGCTCGTGAGGATCACTCGGTCCGGCCGCGGCACATCGATTGACGCACCCAAGTGGCGGCCGATCGCTTCGGTTGCGTCCTCCAACTGCCGCCGGGCCTGGCGACCAAGACGATGCTGACTGGCCGGGTTGGCGCCGATCTGTTGGTAGCACGCCATCATCGCCTGCAACACGATTGGATCAAGCGGCGTCGTGGCCGCGTAGTCGAGATAGATGAGCTCGCCTGGCTGCGTCATTCAAACGATTCCGGTGACACGACTTCGGCAGCTTCGCTCGAGTCAGCACTGTCGGTCTCGGATTTGCCCGGGCCTGGCACGACCAACGGGACTTTCTCGACCTCCGCCTGCAACTCGCCCACCGTGGCGACTCCGCCTAACTCAGCGTATTCGGTGCGAGCAGCGGGTGTTTCCCCGTGGGCCAGCACTAATTCATAGAGTCGGCGCGCCTCCGTTCGCTCACCGGCCGCCGCAGTGTCGCGTGCGAGACCCGTTGCTTCGGCGATCAGCACGCGTTGCAGCTCAGCGGAGAACTCAGCCAACTTGGTGTCATCGGCCGTTTCCTCTGTTCGAGCTGCAAAGTCGAACAGGGCCGGCAATAGGGCATAGCCGTTGGCAATCACCGCGCGTTGCACGATCGGCCAGAACCGCTGGGCCAAATGGGGATGATCATCGGACCAAGTGGACCAGACGGTCGACACTCGATCCGGACCCGGCTCCAAGTAGCTCACCAGCACGTCCGCCATGCCGCTGTCATGCTGTCCGCCGTCATAAACCTCGACCACATCCCAGCGAGTGCCAGACGACAGACGGCTGACGTAAGCGTCGGACCGCAGTTGAGCGATGAACCCCGATGTTCGATAGTCGCGCGAAACGGGTGTGACCTGCAAGTCGGTAAATGGCAGGCGAAAGAACGAATAACGACGTAATTCAAACGTCTGTGGACAAAACTCGGTGCCCTGCACACGTCCAAACAGGATCACGGCGGGAATCATGATACAAATGGACGTGACCAAGATCGCCAAAAGCGACGAGGGCCGCCAAAGCCACGATTCGCTCGTGGCCGGACTGGTGCGAGTTGAGTTGCTGTTCGCCATAGTTCCAAGTTTAATCGATCAGCCCAATTCGCGGGGAACCCTGCTTGGCTCGCGAATTCGCTTCGCTATGATTTGCGCTACGTTTTGCATTGTGTTTTGCAATACGCGGATCGGGTGAGGACTCGGTTGTTCGCCGGGTCTTGCCCGTCAAAAGGGCCGCAATGAAACTGTCCAACTCACGCCTGGCCCCAACCGCACAACTTTTGCACAGTTGCGCCACACGCTATTTAGCGCCGTGCCGTCCCCGACTGTCCAGCATTGACGCTTCCGGTAACCAAGGGCAACATCGAGTCACTCGACGCTGGCTTGCCTGCGACAAGCCGTCAGTTATCGGTGAGCTAGACGGCGAAGAGCTCGAGGAAAAGCTGGGTCGCGCGGAGGCCGTACTGTTTCTCAGTCGTGAACCGCTAACAAGTCGCAAACTTGCCCAGTATGCCAACTTGGCGGACGGGACTGAAGCCCGTACACTGGTGCGTCGATTAAATGAGCGATTGGATCAGTTCGGTCGGTCATTCCGAGTTCAAGAGGTTGCGGGCGGGTTCCAGTTGACCACCCGGCGGAAATTCGCCAATTGGCTCCGCCGGCTCGACTACGTTCCCGGCCACGAACGGCTCTCGGCACCAGCGCTAGAAACGCTGGCGATAATTGCCTACCGACAACCTGTGATGCGCGCCGATATCGAAGCGATCCGCGGCGTAAGTTGCGGGGAGGTCGTGAATCAGCTAATGACTCGCGATCTGGTTCGCGTCGGTGGCCGCAGTAGTGAACTCGGGCGACCGTACCTTTACAATACGACCAAACGTTTTTTGCAAGTCTTCGGGCTTCGCAGCCTCGAAGAATTGCCCCGCGCGGAGGCGTTCCGCCGGGCACAGGTTCAGCCACCCGCTGCCATGCTCCTCGGGGATGCAGCAGCACGAGAAAGTGAATCGGAAGTCGAGGAGGAAACTGACGTGAGCGTCGCAGTTGAACTAGAGCAGCTTAAGACCGTGGTGGAACCGACGGACATGGACCAGGATCGACTGGACCACAATCGCGTAGCCCAGCGCGAGCTCCGCATGGAAGACGAGGACTACGACGACGAAGAAGAGTTCGAAGACGAGGACGAGGAATTCGAAGACGACGAAGAGTATGAGGACGACGACGAGGAAGAAGAGTTCGACGAAGAGGAATATGAAGAAGACGAAGAGTACGAAGAAGAAGAAGGTGACGACGAGGAAGACGCCGACGACGGCGACGACGAAGAAGATGATGAAGAACTAGAAGACGAAGAAGAGTACGAAGAAGACGACGAGGAATGGGAAGAGGTCGAGGGGGAGGAAGATGAAGAGGAAGACGACGACGGTGATGACGACTGGGAAGATGAGGATTGGGAAGATGACGAAGAGTGGGAAGAATAGTTGTGCCTGAAATGGGCCAACTCTGCTTCGATGCACTCCCATGCAAATTGAGTTCGTCCCAATTCTGTGGACTCACCGTATGAGTGAGTTTGGGCACTTACACCCTCAGTAGATTCGTATTCCCCCTGAATCCCTCATCGTACCACACATCGTTGCTATCACCGCGTCGCGCGCTGTCCCCCCTCCCGCAATTGACCGTCAACTGACTTGCGGCGCGCAGTCCGGGAGGGGTTGGGCGAGAGCGACAGATGCTGAGCGCAAATGCGTCGCAGCAGTCGCTTTCACGAGCGACCATCTTGTTTGTTGGCTGTCACTGCGCAACGAATCGACGCAAATCTCGCCCAGGCCATACTCATTGCGACGGACACACTCAACTGTGATCGGAGGCTTAACTGGTTGCCTCCTCCTGCCCCCTCCCGGTATTGCGTCGCGTGATCTGGTTGCCATCGACGGGAGGGGGAACTTCGGCATGCAAGCCTCTGAATACTGGCAATCACGGTGCTATCAGAGATGTGTGGTACGATGAGGCAACTTCCCTCACGCGATATTGCGACTCGAGCCGCGTTTGGCACCGACCTTGCACCTCACTGCGCTACGAGTAGGATACTCACGTATCTCCAGCGCAAGGAGAACCACAATGAGTCGAATCAGCACACATGTGTGGCCAGCGGATCACTTATTTGTCGTATTGATTGCAGCACTCGTCTTTTGGCTGCTTATTGCGGCGATGGTTTGGTAGATCCGGACGTCAGCCACGACACAATCACTCCTACGATGAAGCTCAGCGGAATCGTCACGATGCCCGGTTGGCTGAATGGAGCAATCGCTTGTTCGGCGGGCAGGCCGTAGATGTTCGTGTAACTGTCTGCGCTCAGCAGGATCCAGGCAAGTGACGTGACCATGCCGACGACGACCGAGGCGATGACGCCTTGAGCGGTCGTTCGTTTCCAGAACAGCAGCATGATTAGCGCCGGCAAGTTTGCTGAGGCAGCCACGCTAAAAGCCCAGCCAACCAAATACGTCACGTTCATGTCGCGGAAGACGATCCCCAGCACGATCGCCACGGCTCCCACGCCGACGCTGGTAATCTTGGCGACACGTACCTGCTGACTGTCACTCAAATCGATGCCGCAGAAGTGAACTAGAAAGTCGCGCGTCACGGCACCGCTTGACGCCAGAATCAAGCCGCTGACAGTGCCCAACACGGTCGTAAAGGCAATCCCAGAAATCACGGCGAACAGCAGTTGGCTGATACTCTTGGCCAACAACGGTGCTGCCATGTTTGTGTCAGTCACGTCCAACGCACCGCTCGTCATAGCGCCCAGACCCATGTAGAGCGTCAGGATGTAGAAGTAGCCAATCGTGCCGATGCCGACAATTGTACTCCGCCGTG
>JAGQPK010000056.1 GCA_020426755.1 Planctomycetales bacterium | reverse complement strand
GATAGCAACGATGTGTGGTACGACGAAGGAATCCGGCCGTCTGACGTTGTGTGCGGGTGATCATTAGGCCGGCGGAACACGAAAGCCGAATTGCATTGTTACACCAGTCGTGTTTCGTTCCGATTGGCTTTGTTCAAAAGCGGCAGCTGCGCGGCCGCACTCCAAAAAAGCCGATGGCGCTGTCGCTTGCGATTGAGGCTTTCTACTCTGTTGTCTTGACCTATCTTGCCTGCTTTGCGCACCGTCTCGTGTAGTTGTCGTTGCAAGCATTGCTGTCGCTTCATTTTGCTTGACACGTACCATCCGCAGATTAGAATCGCGGGTGTTACGAAGGTTGCTTGCACGCCGCGCTTTTAGGATGGCGAAGGAAGGAGGTTGTCTAATGCAAGTGTGTTCAACGCGAGTGGGAGATCATCCTGCCGCGAGCTACTCTGTGGAAGTTCGGCGAACTCACGACAGTTCTTTCATCCTGTCGGGCGCGCGTGATGCGTGTTTGAATTCGCTCTCTGGTGCGGTGGACGCGTGCTGCGTCTGGCCAATTTCTCACTTGTTTTGTCGCGACTGGTGGCGCGTTGCGTTGTGTGCTGCGCGAGACGGCTGTCAGCGATTTAATGAGTTAGATATGCGGTGGCCCGTCAGTTCAATCGCGCTATGGGAAGGAAACGGTACAAATCGAATCAGTGTTGCTTGGTAAAACGTTCACCCCGGGGGCCAAGGTAGTCGTGAGTGCCGTGTTTTACGACGGCAGAATACGCTAGAGGTTGAGATTGACGCGAAGAAGACGATTGCACATATTCACTCTTAATGAGTCCAAGGATCGGATTCAAGCCAACGTATCAAGTCAGGGAGGACGCCTATGGTACGCTGACCCTGTCGCTTCTTGGACTGGGCCGGGAGTGAGCCGCAATCGATTCCCGCTTCGATTGTTATCAGCGATGCTTCGCTTTGCCACACTCGATTTATGATCGCTGACTATCGCGGCCTCATTGTAAATGGATGGACAACGTGGAATTAAAAAGGATGTAGCTCATGAATCAAAAGTACTTTTTCGCGACGCTGTGCGCGTTGCTTATCTGTTCCGCGAACTTCGTTTCGGCTGGAACGATCATTAAGCTCGGTTTCAGTGCCGATTCACGTGACGACTTCGAATTCACCGACGGCGTGCTGAGCACGTTTGACGACGAGTTTGCTGCGACGTTAGGTGAGCAGAATACGGAAGTCACCTTCTTGGGCGTGCTGGATACGCTCACGCCGATCGAACGTGATCGTGCGTCGTTCACTCTGAATGGCGTTACGGCGGTAGGTTCACCAACGGTGATTGGCGTCACTTTGTTGCAACCGACTGCAGGTGGCGAATTTAAGCTGTACGGACCTTCGAATGACCTGTTGTTAGCAGGCACGCTCGGCGAAGGCACGCTCTCTGGCCCGATCGGTGGTCCTGCGACGGGTGGTTTCTTGACGACTCGCTTCGGTGTCTTCACGGGTGGATCGTTGATGACGACCCTGGATGGTGCTGACCTGTCGCAAGCATCGTTTTCGATCAGCCTGATTGATGTCAATCAAGGCGATGGTTTGTCGCTCGGTACACAAGGTGAATTGTTGCCGTTCACTGCCGACGCCACCGCCATTATCGGTGGACAAGTGCAAACTCCCGAGCCCGGTTCGCTTGTGCTGCTCGGCCTCGGTCTGCTAGGCCTTTGCGGCTTGCGTCGCCGCTGAGCCCACGCAGCGACAAGGACAGCTTGACGAGATCGCGTACGTCAAAGCCGCGCGACTAGTTCGCCGAAAGGCGCTAGCCGCGGTTTTTGCTGTGACGCATGAACGTCATCTGCGTCGCGCCAGCATGAGATCCGGTGCGCACGTGTCTTGGGCAGTGCAGCGGCGGTTCTGGGCGCAATCTTTCAAATGCCGCTACGCGACATGCGGTGTCATGCGCGGCCCATGTACCAGCGATAAATCGCCGGCCTACCGTCAACAATCGCTACGCGATAAAGACCGCTCAGCGTTGACGAAGAGCTGAGTCGACTTGGGGCGATTTGTTTTGATAGTAGGGACTCGTGTCGTCGCGTTCGTTGGCGCTCCCGCCTTAGAAACTCGTTCCGCCCTCCGGATACTTAATCGCATTTTTCACCATCTTGTTTCGCAAGGCGGTGGAGAGATCGAGATTGAGTGCGTTGGCGATCGCCAGCGTGTACGAGAGGACGTCGGCGACTTCTTCCGTGATCTCGTTGAGCGTGGCCGGATCTGTTACCACTTCGCGAGACTCGGGGATGGTTCGCCATTGAAAATGCTCCATCAGCTCGGCTGCTTCAATTGCGATCGACATGGCCAAGTTCTTGGGTGAGTGAAACGTCTCCCAATTTCGAGCGGCGACGAACTGCTGCACGATCTCGCGCAACTCGCTGACGGTTGTGTGTTGATCTGACATTTTTTCTCTTGAATGCGGCGTGGTCTGACGTCCGGCTAAGCTGCCGTAATTTCCTAGTCTGACATTTGCCAACAAGCTGGAATGGACTACGATGTTGGCTTGGCAGCCGCCATCGTAGTCGAGGATGCCGAGCAATCGCAATTGAATGGCGATTGGGTTGGTGTGACGGCGCGTGGCGACGTAGCGAAACCGACAGCAGGGAAGCAGTTCGCGTGTGGATTGAAGAATTATATATCGACGAGTTTGGCGGCGCGGATGATCTGGCGTTACGCCCACTGTCCGCGGGCATGAATGTGATTCAGGTCAGTGCGGAGTCGGCGGCACTGCGGCTGTTGGATTTCGTACCGGGATTGCTCTACGGTCCGCCGGATTGGCCGCAGCGTGCGAGTGGTTCAGCGATCGTGCATACCTCGCTGACGCACGACCGTGGTTCGGCCGAACAGACGATCGAGCTTTGTCGTTTGACGCTAGACGAACGTGGTTCATTGAGCGAGCTGCAGGTCTTATCGGCGGAAGGCGAGCAAACGATCGAGAGTGACGAGTTGCCGTTTGCTGCGGTGGGGCTGGACGGCTTTCTCGCGCTCTTCACTAATCGCTTGGCGCCGACCGAACGCGTTGCGGCTTGGCAGAATTCTGCTTGGCTGGCACCTTTGTGGCGCAAGCGACGGCGTGTTGAGTCCGCACGCCGTGACAATTCTGTGTCAGCTGTTGACGCGCCGGCGGTCGTCCAACCCACACGGCCAGCGGAAACGCAGTGGGCAGCGGCTTATCGGCGTTGGCAAACGTGGGAGGCAGAACGGTCCACGCGCAACGCCGACAACGCGAAAACGATTTCTCCCACGACAGATCTGGAATTGGTGGAGATACGTCGGCAGTATTTGGCGGCGCGCGGGCAAGTTCGGCGGCAAACCGACCGTTTACGTCAAGTGCGAACAGCGATCGAATCGTTGGAGAAGCAATTGGCGTCGCTCGTGTTCGCGCAGAACTGGCACGCTCGGTGGCAGGAGCTCGAGACCTGCAAATCATCGGCAGACGCCGCAACGGCGAACATTGATGCGACTGACTTGGCTGAATTGGAACGACTCGACCAAGAGCTGCGCGATTTGCGGGCTGAGTTGGAACGTTTGCGGATCGCAAGTGAATCTTCGCTGGCGGCGGATGTGCCCGCTGCTTCATCCAGGTCGGTGGTGGATCGGCGACGCCAGGAAATCGAACGCTTGCTGGATGATTACCCGGCTTGCCGTCAGCAGTGGTTGAACGTTTGTGGCGAGCGGACGCGCATCGAGCAGCGTCAGCGTGAGCAACGGCGCCCAGAGAAGCAAGTGGCTGCTTGGCCACAGCGGTTGACTTTAGCTGAAGCGGAAGCAGCGATCGGTCGCGTTGTCGCGGCGGACCGCGAACTGCAACGTTGCCGCAAGATCAGCTCACGATGGCCACGCGAATGGCTGCGCGCGGTCGACGGCGCGAATCGTTCGGGCGCGACGAATGACGCCACCGCGTCCACGGCTGCAGAACTGCTTGGCCAAACCGCATCATCCGGAGCTGCAGCCACAATCGAGGTTGATAAGGGAACGGCGGCTGCCGCAGCCACGCGACGAACGACCGACCCGGTTGCCGATACGACGCCTGCGTTGGAGACTGACGCGGCGGACGATGCTGCCAAGTTGTTGGACGAGGCGGGTGGTGAGTTAACCCGGGCGGAGCGGATTGCCAGCCTGCAGCGGCAGATTCGGCAGTTGCGTGAAGAGAGCCGACGGTTGCTTGATCGCCAATTGTTGTCGCGTCAATCGTTGGTTGCGATCGGCCTCTTGTTCTCCGGAGGCGCCGCCGTGCTAATGTCATCGCTGGTATTGGACTTGGGTGGCGAGGAACGTGCGGCCAGTGCGATCGGCGTGACGTGCATGTTGTCCGCGTTGCTTCTCAAGCTAAGTTTTGAGCGAGCGCCCAGCTATAAGCTCCGCGAGCATCGGGAACGCGTCACGGAGCTGATCGAAGAGCTGCGACAACTTGGTGTCACTCCGGAAGGCATGTTGGACGACACTGAATTCGAATTGGCCGCTGCGACCCAGGCCGCTGCGACACCTCCACAGACTTCGTTGGACGGATCGGCAGAAGGAGTGATAGACGAGACGCCGGCCGAAGAGTTGGAGCGTGGTGAACGGCAGATTGTGCCGCTAAGAGCAACACCGTCTGCGCACTCGGCTGATGCAGCGGGCGCCGTTCCGACGCGAATGCCTACTGCGCCCAATCTGGCGAACTTGCCTGGCGTGCCGACGAAACCTCTCGCGCTCGCGACGATTTCATTGGACGCCGACGAGAACTTTGAAGACCCGATACGCCGACCGGATGCCAACACAATCACGCGATTGAGGGGGCAATTGACTGCGGCCGAGGCCACTTGGCGACAGCTGATGAGTGAGTTGCAGTTGCCTTCGGTGTGTTCGCCGGGAGATGCGATTGCGCAGTTGCGTCGGCGGATTGGCAAATCGACAGTTGTGAACGAGCTGGCGGACGAGATCGAGACGCCAGCGGCAAGTAGCAGGCTGACATCGGGTTCCGAGCAGGGTGCCGTCGTCACGATGTACGATCGTAGCGTCCGGCCTTGGTGTTTGGCCGCTGCTCAAGTGCTGTCGAGAGAAGCCGAAGTTACGGGACGCACTGGCACTAGCGATTTGACGGCGGAGAGTTCGCGCCGCTCGAAACGGCGAATGGATACAGATGCGTGTCAGGATCCAGCGATCTGGCAATCGCGTTTGGCAGACGAGCTACGCGATTTGCTGCAACAGGAAACTGCCGCATCGCATGCGTTGCAAGTTCAGGCGGAGCGGGAACAAAAGGAAACCAAACGCGAACATACGCGTTTGCAGCAAGCGATCCGGTCGCTTAAGCAAACGCGGGGTGAGCTGCTGGCACGCACGGGCGCGGCGGACTTGGCGGAACTTCGTTCGCATTGGGAACGTCGGCAGCGCAACAAACAGCAACGTCAGCGACAACAGCGGCTCATGCAAGAGTTGACAGCTGCTCTAAACGAGTTTGCAGCGGACAGCCCGCATCTGAGCACTCAGCAGATTCAAATGTGGTGGGAGCAGGCCGCGGATCTGACGGCGCTCGAACGCGACACACGCGATCAGCTCAAGACGAACGCCGAGGAAGCGGTCGAACTGCAGCGACAATTGCGCGCGGCGGAAGTCGAGTTGGCACGGTTGAGTTCGTGGCGTCCGGTGCGAGCCACCCACGAGGGCGTCGACATTCAATCTGATGTATCAAAGCGGCCGGCCACACCGCTCAACGCAGCCGCTTGGCAATGGTTGGGCGCGATACTCCAGAAGTTGGCTAAGCCGTCGACGGCGACCCCGCTCACTACGACACCAGCGTCACCGCCTGCCGCCGCAGAGTCATCTCCTGCGGAAGGAAAGGTGGGCGTGGCCGAGTCGGCCGAAGTACGTTCGCGCGCGGCGTTTCTGACGCAAGCCGACGATTACTTGCGTCGCTTGACCGGAATTGAATTCTGCACCATCCATTGGGAATCGCTCGACGCGCCCATCTTGATCGATTTGCCCAGCAACACCGTGCCCAGCGTGACGGCCGCGTCCAACGAGTCACTTGTGGATCAGGCGGCTACCACGCGCTGTGAACTACACGAGCTGGCAGCACCGCTGCGAGACGAGGTGATTATGGCGCTGCAGTTGGCATTGGTTCGTGCCGCGTCGCGTGGTTACGGCGCGCTGCCAATGATCTGGTCTGACCATGAGTTCGTGGGGTCGAATCGGGACGTGCGCCAGGCCAAGCGATTGATGAAGCAGGCCGCCGGCGGCATCCAGGTGCTGCTGGTGACGACACGTGATGCCGTCGCCGAATTGTTCCATGAACTTGGTGTTCCGACACTCTGGATCGGCTCGACCACCTTGGAGGAGTCGGCGGTCGGCAACGACGCGACGTACGAACGAGACACGCAGTGGGAGTTACCCACGTGGCAGTTTGAACAAGTCGGCAGAGACTCAACGGTCGACGTGCCCTGGGATCGCAGCTAGTTCGGCATTGATGGCGAAGTTCGCCGCAACGTCTTAGCGTCGGGAGTTATCGAATTTTGAATATCGAATAATGAATATTGAATTTTGAAGTGCGGACTTCGAGATTTTCTGAGATTTGTCATTAGCGATTCTTGATTGTGAAATTTCATCAGGAAGTACGGTCTCGTCACTCCTCATTCCGAAATCCGAAATCCGAAATCCGAAATCGACATTCCTCATGCCGCTACTGCACCGCTTCAAACCGACGCTAGCGCGTTACGGCGAACTTGTCGCAAGAGCGAATGAACCGCGTCTATTCCACTTCGACTAAGTCGAGCCCCGGTTCTTCGGGCGGATACTGTGGATTCATCTGCTTGAGACGATCGACGATGACGCGGGTGACGGCGAGATCTCGGTACCAGTTTTGATTGGCGGGGATGACATACCAAGGTGCGTAGGCAGTTGAGCAGCGAGAGATGGCTTCTTCGTAGGCAGCTCGATACTCGCCCCACTGCTTGCGTTTCTCCAGGTCGCCTAGCGAGAACTTCCAGTGTTTGGCTGGGTCGTCGAGACGTTCTTGGAAGCGAGCTTTCTGTTCATCCTTGGAGATGTGCAGATAGAACTTGAGAATCCGCGTGCCGCTATCGGCCAGCAGTTTCTCGAACTGATTGATCTGCTCGTAACGCGCACGCCACACCGGTTCCGGGGCGAGCTTGTCGACGCGTACGACCAACACGTCTTCATAGTGGGAGCGGTTGAACACCTGCATCATGCCGGAGGCGGGTGTTTGTGCGTGAATCCGCCAGAGAAAGTCATGGTGCAGCTCATCCCGTGTGGGGGCCTTGAATGATGCCACGCGGCAGCCTTGCGGGTTGACCCCGCGAAAAACCGAACGGATCGTACCGTCCTTGCCGCCGGCATCCATGGCCTGAAAGACAATCAAGAGCCGCTGACGACACTCGGCATACAGTCGATTTTGCAGTTCAATGATCTCGCGTCGCAGCGTTTTAAATTCTTTGCGTGCCGCTTTCTTGTGCGAGTGATAATCCTTGCCCTCGGGCGAGATCTTCGACAAATCGACCTCGGCGCCAGGCACGATGCGGTGAGTGTCGGGCATTGTGTGTGTTCACTTCTCTTGACAGGTCGGGATGCTGACGCGTGCCGTTTGCACTCTTGATCGTACTGCGCGAAGCGGTGGCAGTTGAGTGGGCACGAATATGAATATTTTGTGGTTTTGGCTAGTAACATCGGCTAACATGAAACTTTGTGTCCATCCGGCCGGCGCGCAGGGGAGCGTACGCAGGTTGGTACTTATCTTGGACCATGAAAGTATTCACTTGAGGCGTCGGTAGCAATGCGCGAAAAGTCAGCGAAGTCGAAGGTTTCGAAGTGGGGGCGCTCGGGGAATCACCGGAATTGGACTGGTGGTAAAGGGAGTCGCCGCCGGAGTTTCAGTCAACGTGCGACGCGCTGGGAGACATTGGAAGACCGATGTCTGATGGCGGGCGATCTGGTCGCGCATTGGGTGGCCGACGATCTGGAAGCGACGGTGGCCGATGGTGATCGCGTGACCAGTTGGGTCGACCGCGTGACGTCGCTTAGTGTGACGAGTACGGGCCAACCGGCGCTCGTTCATAACGCGCTCAGTGGTCGCGGTGTCGTGCACTTTGATGGTACCGACGGCAATGATTCGCTCAAGGTGACGCCGAGTCCCTTGGCGAATGCAAATGATTTTACGGTCGCGGTTGTGTTCCGTACGGACAGCAGCAGCCTGGCCGCCGGCGGCACGAATTGGTTCAACGCGGCCGGTTTGGTGGCTGGCAGTCGGATTGGTCTCGACAAGGACTGGGGACTGACGATCGACGCCAGCGGCAAGGTGGGCGCCGGTACCGGCGGTGGCTTTGGCGTCACACCGGCGAGCATTTTTTCGGCCAGCAATGGGCTCAACGACGGCCAACTGCATGTTGCCACGTTGACGCGCAGCGGCGGCACAATCTCGCTTTACATCGACGACATTGCAGCGGTGACGCGTACCGATGCCAACGCGGACGCGCGTGGCGGATCGATTCCGCTCACCATCGGTGGGCTCGACGAATCGACGAACGTTAACAGCGCGAGTGCCTTTACGGGGGACATCGCTGAAGTACGCGTGTACAACGGACAGCTCTCCGCAGCGGAAGTGTCGACGCTGTATAACCAGCTCCATTCGGATTACTTCAATATCGCGCCAGTTGCGAACGCGGATTCGTACAATCTGACCGAGGACCCGGCGTTCGGCTTTCATGCGATTATCGCGTCGAACGGGGTGCTTAAGAACGACACGGACGCTGAAGGGAACGACCTGACGGCCGCGCTGGTCGATACGACTCAACACGGTACGCTGGGCCTGTCGCCCGACGGCTCGTTCTCGTATGCTCCCGCGAGGGACTTTTTCGGCACGGACACATTCACGTATCGCGCCACAGATGGACAGGAATCGAATCTGGTCACGGTGACCTTGAATGTTAGCAACACCTATGATGCGGCGGTGGCGAATGCTGACTCTTATAAGCTGATGCCGACGCAGACCTTGAACGTCGCGACGGCCCAGGGTGTGTTGAGCAACGATACCAATCTGGATCAAGTCACGTTGACCGCATCGGTGGTGTCGAATCCTAGTTTCGGCACGTTGTCGCTGCAGGCCGATGGCTCGTTCCAGTTCAATCCACAAGGACAGGCCGGCACCACAAGTTTCACTTATCGCGTGAACGACGGCACGCAACAATCAGCTCCGGCGACTGTCACTTTGATCGTCAATACGCCGCCGGTGGCCAATAACGACACGTTCAATCTGAACGAAGACGTGGTACTCGTACGAACCCCGGCCAATGGCGTTGCCGCTAACGATACCGATGCCGATGGCAATGCCGTTGTCGCTTCTTTGGTGGCCGAACCGCAGCACGGCACGGTGACGCTTCAGGCCGACGGTGGCTTCACTTATACGCCTGCAGCGGATTATTTCGGTGCTGATTCGTTCACGTATCAACTGAGTGATGGTGAAGATGTCTCGGGGATTGGCGTTGTCAACCTGACTGTGCAGGCTGTCAACGACGCGCCGCTGGGCAAAGAAGACGTTTACTATCGTCCGGTCGGCGAGGCCTTCAACATCGACAGCGCCATTGGCGTCCTGGCCAACGATACCGACATTGATAGCGCAAGTCTGACGGCGAGTGTTGCGACGCAACCGGCTCACGGTACGCTGACCATGCAAAGCGATGGTGCGTTCGTCTACACGCCAACGCAGGGCTACAAGGGAACCGATGAATTCACCTACCGCACGAGTGACGGGAGTGCTCAAAGCGATCCGATCAAAGTCACGTTGCTGGTCGGTGAGGCGCCGTTCAGAATCAGCGAATTCATGGCGGCGTACACGACGGGGTTGACGGACATCGAGACGCGCGTGCGGACTTCGCCGACCGCGAATTTCAGTGGCTTGCGTTCGACGCCGGACTGGATCGAATTGCAAAACATGACGTCTTCGGTCGTCGATATCTCGGGTTATCATCTGACCGATACGTCGTCGGTGCCGGACCGCTGGGCATTTCCGGAAGGAACGACGATTCCGGCGGACGGTTACTTGATCGTATATGCCGATCGCCTGAACATTACTGACCCGGCGCTGGACGAGCGGGGTCGGCTGCACTTGAATTTCAAACTGGGAGTGGAAGGCGAATACTTGGCGCTCACTTCACCCGAAGGGGAAGTGATTCAATCTTTCGATGCTTATCCACAGCAACGCGCGGATGTCTCGTACGGTTACACGGAGTCTGGCCCGCTCGGTTATTTGTTGACTGCTTCGCCGGGGGCTGCCAACGGCGCGTCATACAACGGCATTGTTTCGAAGCCGACGTCCAGCGTCCCGCGTGGCTTCTATGACGCCGCCTTCAGCGTGGCGTTGTCGTCGAACGACATTGGTGCGGTGATTCGCTACACGACGGACGGCAGCGAACCGACCGTCGACCATGGCACCGTCTATGCCAATCCGATTGCCATCAGCGGTACGACCGTGCTCAAGTCTGCTGCGTTCAAAGACAACTATGTGTCATCGGAAGTGAATGCCGACACGTATCTGTTCGCGGCGCAAGTGCTGCAACAAGACGACACGGGCATTCCGGGGTCGATTCGTTGGGGACACGCCGGCCCGGATTGGGAGATGGATCCGCTGATCGTCAATAATGCTGATCCCGAGATTCGGCCGGAGGTCGCCGACCTGTTGCGCATCCCGACGGTATCCGTGGCCGTCGATCCGATTGCCATGTTCGGCCAGGGTGGTATTTACATCGCCGGTGAGAACGTCGAGAAGCCAATTACGTTCGAGTTCTTCGATCCCAATCGGCCTGACGCCGGTGTGCAAACCAATTCGACCATTCAGATCGTCGGCGGTAGCAGCCCGCAACGTTGGAAGTCGGACAAGCTGTCGATGCGTGTGAAGTTTACCGAAGATGCGGGCGAGTCCGAACTGCAGTACCCGGTGTTCGGGGCCGACGCGACAACGATCTTCGATACGCTCGTGCTCGACGCGCGGCTCAACAACGTCTGGCACTACGGCGGTGGTAGTTCGCCGCAGTTCCAACGCAATATCGCTCAGTACATGCGCGACGAGTTTGCTGCCGACTTGCAAAATGAAGTGGGTGGGACGGCGACGCATGGACAGCACGTCCACGTTTACCTGAACGGGATCTACTGGGGCATTCACACGTTGCATGAGCGACCCGACGAGAACTTCGCCGCCACGTATCTAGGTGGTGACGGGGAAGATTACGATGTGATCAAGCACGACGTGAACACGGTTGTCAGCGGCAGCAATCAGCCCTACAAGGACATGATCGCCGCCCTCGGCCGTTCGGGTAGCTTGACCGATGAGCAATACCAGGCGGTTGGTGAGATGTTGGATGTCGACGACTTCATCAACTACATGTTGGTGAACATCTACGGCGGCAACCAGGACTGGGATCACCATAACTGGTACGCCAGCCGCAATCGTGTTGACGGCAAATGGCGCTTCCATAGTTGGGACGCCGAAAAGGTGTTGCAGGGCGTCAATGATAATGTGACGGGCCTGAATAACGCGAATTCACCGAGCTTCATCAACAATCGCTTGCTGACGAATCCCGAGTACAAGCAGCGGTTCGAAGATGTGGTGCAAAAGCACTTCTTCCATGATGGAGCAATGACGCCCGAGGCCACCGCGGCACTTTATGCCTGGCGCTCGGATCAGATTGATTTGGTGATGCGCGTCGAGTCGGCTCGTTGGGGTGACAACCAGATCACAACCGGTGACCGCAAGCGTTACACGCGGCTTGATTGGGTGGCGACTCGGCAAGGTATGTACGACAACTATTTCCCGCGGCGGACGACCGTCGTGCTCAATCAAATGCAGTCCAAAGGCTGGATCAAATTGGGCGAAGATGTCGAATTCAATGTAGGCGGTTCACCGCAGTACGGTGGGCATGTCGCGGCTGGCGGAAACGTTACGATGACGGCCGCGGCTGGAACGATCTATTACACGAACGATGGTTCCGATCCTCGACTGACAGGCGGCAGCCTGTCGCCGCGGGCCATTGCCTATAATGGCGGCGTGCCGATTACGAGCACGGTCAAGTTGCAGGCTCGCTTGCAGTTGGCCGACGGTTCGTGGGGACCGCTGTCCTCTGCCGAGTTCACCAATGCGGTGCCGGCCGATGCGACCAACCTGCACGTCAGCGAAGTCCACTATCACCCGGCTGGTGCCAGCGATGCAGAATCTGCGGCGGGATTTGGGCGCGAAGACTTCGAATTCATCGAACTGGTGAACGTCAGCGGCGTGACGATTGACCTGAGCAACGTGCGGTTTGAACAAACGACCAACGGCGATTCGATTGACGGCGTCAGCTTCAGTTTTGCCGACGGCACGATTCGCGAATTGGCGGCTGGAGCGCGAGTCGTCGTGGCGGAAGATGTCGCCGCGTTTGTGCTCCGCTATCCGGGCAGTGCCGCCTTCGTCGCCGGTGAATGGTCCGGTGGCCTGTCAAACTCGTCAGAGCGTTTGCGGTTGATGGCCGGAGATCAAGTGCTGGCCGACTTTACCTACAGCGATCAATGGGTGCCCGCGACCGACGGCGACGGCCAGTCGCTGCAAGCCGTGAATGAAGCCGCCGACCCGTCATCGCTCGGATTGGCTGACGCTTGGCGAGCGAGTGCAGCCATTGGCGGTTCACCCGGACGTGCCGAAGGCAGCGTGCCTGGCGACTCAAACCACGACGGCGTGTTCAACTCGTCTGACTTAGTCGCAGTGTTCCAAGCCGGCAAGTACGAAGACGGCATTCCGAACAACGCGACCTTCGAGGAAGGTGACTGGGACGGCGACGGCGATTTCACCACCAACGACTTCGTTTTCGCCTTCCAAAACGGCAGCTACGTCGCGGCCGCGGTTAAAGGTGCGACTGCTGCCGACACAGCGCTGGAGGTCGATGTGCTCGATCAAGTCTTCGCTCAAACCGGACGCAAGAAGAGTCGCGGCGCGGTCGTTTGAGTTCGAATATCGAATATCGAATATCGAATATCGAATATCGAATATCGAATATCGAATATCGAATGGAGAATGG
>JAGQPK010000569.1 GCA_020426755.1 Planctomycetales bacterium | reverse complement strand
GCCTGTTAGCTCTGCGATTCTTGACGGTGAGATTGTGGCGCTGCGCGACGACGGCGTAACTGATTTTCAGAAGCTGCAATCCTGCATCAACGATCCGTTTTCACCAATCGTCTACTTTGTCTTCGATCTGCTGTATCTCAATGGTTACGATCTGCGAAAGTGCCCTTTGAAGGAACGCAAAGAGTTGCTGGCGAGGGTGTTCGCAGATTCCACACTTGCCATCCGGTATGTCGATCATCTGGAAGGGCATGGTGAAGCGTTCCGCGAGCAGTGTTTGAAAGCTGGCGTCGAGGGGGTAATCTCGAAGCGAGCGGACAAGCCCTATCGCGGTTCGCGTTCGCGCGAGTGGCTGAAAGTGAAGTTCCGTCAGCAGGTGGAGCTAGTAATTGGCGGCTTTACGATAACCCCGGAATCCGGCAAAGGACTAAGCTCGTTGATTGTTGGCTACTTTAACGAGCACACGCAACTTGTTTACGCAGGGCGCGTGGGATCGGGATTGACGCTGCAGCAAAGTGAACTGTTGCGAAAGGAACTCACAACGCTCGCGACCACATCCTGTCCCTTTGATCGGACGCTAAGTCGTCAGGTGAGATCTTTGAGTCCGGTGTGGGTTGATCCAGTGCTTGTCGTGCGTGTGGAGTATAGCGAATGGACGAAGTCAGGACATTTGCGTCATCCGGTGTTTATCGCCATACGACGTGATGTGACGGCGTCGACGATTGATCGTAGTAGCGTGACGCACGACCTCGCAAGCACGCCAATTCCAGCGGCACAAACGAAGAGCCATACCAAGTCGCAGTCAAATGTGGCGGTTGCTCCGCGCCAATTCACGCTAGCCGAGCAGCGGCAATTGACCAAGATTCAGCTCACGCATCCCAACAAGGTGTTGTTTCCCGACATCCAGGCAAGCAAACTTGATCTTGCTAAATACTTTGCAGAAGTCGCGCCGTGGATGTTGCCGCATCTTAAGAATCGGCCTCTCAGTCTGGTGCGATGTCCGGACGGTGTGGAGGGCGAGCGGTTCTTCCAAAAGCACGATGGTAGTGCTGTGTCGGCGGCGGTGGGGCGCATACAAGCCGGTGGCGAGGAACGGAAACGCTTGGTGATACGTGACTTGGCGGGCTTGGCGTCCTTGGCGCAAATCAACGCGGTCGAGCTTCATGTGCCTGGCGTTTGTGTGGACAAGATGGATCTTCCTAATCGAATCACTTTCGATCTTGATCCGGCTGTGGGCGTGAATTGGCAACGGACGCTGGATGCCACGATGGCTGTACGTGACTACTTGGTGGCGATGAAGCTGGAGAGCTTCGTAAAACTCTCCGGCAACAAGGGGCTGCACGTGGTGGTGCCCATCGTGCGTCGCCACTTAGTGCGTGACGTGAAACGGTTTTCGCAGCAGTGTGCACGCGAGTTGGCCAAACGGTATCCGGAGATGTTTACCGCTAGTCCCAAGAAGGAGGATCGCGTTGGACGGATCTATCTCGACTACCAACGCAATCATCCAGGGGCCACAACCGTTGCGGCCTACTCACCGCGTGCGCGAGCTGACGGGGCGGTATCTTTGCCTGTGGCTTGGGATGAGTTGGCGAACCTGGCGGGAGCTGCCTGCGTGCGACTCACTGAGATACGCGAGTGGCTGCCACCGCTGCGTCATGATCCGTGGGAGCGACTGCCAAAGGTTCGTCAGTCACTGCCACGCTAGAGCTCGCAGCGAGCCGTTGAATGGCTTCAGCCTCGCGCCAGACGTTGTTGTGCGTAGGCGGCGTAGTCCGGTTCCGGATCGTCTGCCAGTAGACGACGCCAGTGCGTGTTCGCCTCTTGCGAGCGGCCACATTCATCCAGTACATCTGCCAGGCCAAATCGGGCATCGGTCCAGTGTGGGTCGACTAGCAGTGCTTGTTGGTAAGCGTCCACTGCGGCCGCATGCTCGCCTAACAACGCCAAGACGTTGCCTAGGTTGTTCCAGGCTTCCGTGTAGTCGGGTTCGAGTTCCACTGCTTGACGAAATCGGGTGGCGGCGGCCGCTAATTCGTTGGCCGCAAAATGTGCGTTGGCTAACTGAAAGCAGGTGTCTGCATCCGGGCCGTTTTGAATGAGCAGCTCTTGGTAGGCCCGCACAGCGCCTGGCAAGTCATGGTTTGCTTCGCAGGCGAGTGCCTCCGCATAGAGATCTCGAGGCAGTTGCACGGTTGTCGAAGGCGTCTCGGCATGTTCGTCGAAATCGAAATGCAGTTGTCCGGTGTCATCCTGCAATCTTCCATCCGGTCCACGTAACACGAGTCGTTGCCCCCAGGCTTCCAGGGCAGCCAGCGAGGTACGACCCGCCGCCGAGCTGGGCAATAGTGTTTTCAGATACTGGAGACCGCGGCGCAACGTTGTGGTTCTGACGCCTTGCTGACAGAGGCGACCAAGATCAATCAGCAAACGAATGTCCGAGAACGAAAACAGCGGCACGCCCTGGCGGATTTCTGTCGGCTCAAGCAGGCCGGCACGTAACAGTCGTTGCGCGTGCTCATGCACATCGCCGGCCATCTGTTCAACGTCAGCCAGGGTGAATCGCTGGTGACCTGACTGGAGATCGACGATGCGCGACTGCTCCAGGAATTGCCGTTCGTCGATCACACGAATGTCGGTTTGGCAATTTCGCAACATCCGCGCTTGCTGTAGTTGGCGTGTCGGACGGCCCTGGCGATTAAGGGGTAGGTTACCGCTGCCAACGACCAGGACAGTCGTCGACTTGTCGATTCGACTGACGACGCATCCACCTGAGCTCAACACGATTTGATGCGCCTGTTCGCGCGTCAGATTACACAGCCGGCCGGTGAAGGCGACACGTTCGTTCTGCCACGCGTTATCCGCGCACTCATGTGAGTCCATTCGACGGCCTATCTTACAGTTAACTCGATTTGCGTTTCTTTTCTGCGGGCTTCTTTTTGGCTGCAGCAGTCTTGCGTGGCGTCTGTGCCATCTTACGAGCGGGCTTTGATTCCTTGGCGGCTTTGGCCGGTTGGGAACGCGTCGCCTGTTCGACGCTGGCCTTCAACGCATCCATTAGATTAATCACTTGCGGTTCAGCCGCTACGGGGGATGTGACAAGCTCTTGGCCGCTGACTTTCGACTCGATCAGCTTGGTCAGCTTCTCCGTGTAGACGTCGCGATATTCGCTCATTTCCATCGAGTCGGCCGACAATGCCTGGATTAGTTGTCGAGTGAGTTCGACTTCTTTCTCGGTGCTGTCTGTCGAAACCAGTTCGTCAGAAAAGGCCGTGGGAAGTTTTACTTGGGCTGCATGATTGAGCACCGTCATGGTCAGCAAGTTGTCGTACGGCCGCAAGCGGACGAGTTGTTCGCGATTGCTGATGACGACCTGAGCGATCGCCTGACAGTTTTCGGCGACCATCGCATCGCGAAGCAGAGCATAGGGCTTTTGGCCGACTGGGCCGTCCGGTATCAGGTAGTACGTTCGCCCGCTGTCGTAGATGCGGTCCAATGTTTCAGCGGGAATGAATTTGTCGATGGCGATCGATTTGTCGCCTTCAGGACGCAGCTGTTGAATTTCACTGGGATCGACGACAACGTACTGACCCTTGGAGTACTCGTAGCCCGAAACGATCTCATCCTGACTGACTTCGCCATGAATCGGGCAGGTCTTCTGATAGCGAATGCGACTGTGACACTCCTCGTGTAGTTGATTCAGCTGAATGCTATTGGATTCGCTTGTCGCGTTGTAAGCCTTCACGGGAATTGCGACGAGACTAACCTTGAGATAGCCCTTCCAACTGGAACGAGGAGCCATGGCACGACTTTCTAAACGGAGTTGCCCAGATCAATGTTGTTTCCTCCGTGTCGACGAACGTCCATGTGTCATTGTGAAATCAGCTTGGCAGATTCGCAAGTTCTGTTGAGCGATGCGGATCATGCTCATGACGACTGTGTACCAAACAGTTAGCGCGATCTATCGAACCGCCTCAAGTCGCAACAGCCAATCTGTGTCGCCGGCAGTGTTTTTTGCTGGGGGTGTGAAAGTGGCCGTCTGTTGATTCTGGATGTCACCGATGGTAGTCGACGCACCACTGGACGGATCCCACCACGTTGCCTGCAAGTGCGGTTTGAGCTTTGACAGGTTAACGGTGAATTGCTTGGCGTGACCCGGACTCACATACGCCAGTAACAGATCA
>JAGQPK010000568.1 GCA_020426755.1 Planctomycetales bacterium | reverse complement strand
TAGCGCAGCCTGGTTAGCGCGTTTGACTGGGGGTCAAAAGGTCGCAGGTTCGAATCCTGTCACCCCGACTGGACGCAAGTTCTTGCCGAATCTTGACTTAGATACCTGCCGATGTTCGGCAGTGCGGCGTTTTCCTTGAAAGCCAAAACGGTATGTACCGTTTTGCGAAAAGGAGGCCGCAATGCCGCGACTATCGAAGTCCCTCCCCAAGTACCGCAAGCATCGCGCGAGCGGACAGGCAATCGTGACGCTTAACGGTCATGATTTCTACCTCGGTCCTCATGGGTCGAAAGCCAGCGTCGCAGAGTACGATCGCCTCACGGCTGAATGGCTCGCAAATGGGCGGAGCGTTGCCGGCGCTGAATCGGTCGAGGCGTTCACGGTGACGGAACTTGCGGCGCGTTTCTGGAAGCATGTCGAAGTCTATACGTGAAGGATGGACGTGCGACAAGTGAACGCGAAACCTATCGCCGCGTACTGCGTGACTTGCGCAGGCTTTACGGCCGCACTCCGGCCGATGAGTTTTCGCCGACGAAGCTCAAGGCGATTCGGCAAATCTGGATCGATAAGGGATTCGTCCGAAGTAGCATCAATCGCGACGTTGGCCGACTGATTCGTGTTTTCAAATGGGGCATCGAGAACGAGCTTGTAGCCGCAGGCGTCGTTCACGGCTTACAGGCGGTTGCAGGACTGCGAAAAGGTCGAAGCGTTGCGAAGGAAAGCTCGCCCGTCCTGCCAGTCGACGAGGCCGCGATCGAAACCACCCTCGACCACCTGGGAACTATCGCCGCCGACATGGTGCGATTCCAACGCCTCACCGGCTGCCGCCCGGATGAAGTCTGCCAGGTCCGCCCGATGGATCTCGACAGGACCGGCGAAGTCTGGACGTACAAGCCAGAGTCGCACAAAACCGAGCATCACGGACGCGATCGCACCATCTTCATCGGCCCGAAGGCTCAGGCGATTCTTGCGCCTTACCTGTTTCGCGACGCAGGATCGTTTTGCTTCTCACCTGCAGAAGCCGAAGAGCAATTCCGCCGCGCGAAACGCGAAGCACGCAAGACGCCGTTGAGTTGCGGCAACCGGGCGGGGAAGAACAACAAGCGATCGCCGAAGCGCCGGCCAGCGGAACGGTACGACACGAACGGCTACCGTCGAGCCATTCACCGCGCATGCGACCGTGCCAAGATTCCTCGCTGGTCGCCCAATAGACTGCGACACGCGGCGGCGACAGAGATTCGGCACAAGTTCGGCCTGGAGGCCAGCCAAGTGGTGCTGGGCCACTCAGTGTCAGTTGGCGCTGAAAAGGAAGGGACCAGTGATTGGCAGTTGAAAATCCCCCACCCCGCATGGAGGTGGAGGCGTCTGGTCAGATGTTTGACTCGCACATCGAGTCACTCATCAGGAGCCAGGCATGTCCAATCACTTGGCAATGGATAAAGTCCAAGCAGTTCAGCAGTTAGTGCAAGCAGGCTGGTCGCAGCGCAAGATCTCGGAAGCGGTTGGAGTCGACCGCAAGACGATTCGTCGGCTGTTGCAGCAAGCAGCTTCAAAAGGGACCAGTGCGCCGAGCGAAGCGCCAACGGGTCTCATCGCCGATGCAGAGGCGTCAAAAGGGACCACTTCGTCGAGCCAAGCGCCAACGGGTCCGCCGGCAGTGGCTCAGGACGCCGGGCCGACGTGCGAGCAAGTCGTTGCCAGTACCGTCGCACAGCCATCACGCAGTACTTGCCAAGCCTTTCACGAATTGATCGTGGCCGCACTGCAGCAGCGACTCACGGCGAAACGGATCTATCAGGATCTCGTCGTCGATCATGGCTTTACCGGCAGCTATTGGGCGGTGAATCGCTACGTGAAATGCCTTGAGAAGAAGGACGATCTGCCGTTTCGCCGCCTGGAGACAGCGCCAGGTTATGAAGCACAGATCGACTTCGGCAAGGGCGCTCCCTATCTCGACAGCTCAGGGAAGAAGCGTCGCTGTCACGTGCTGCGGTTCGTGTTGAGCTTCTCGCGCAAGGCTTATAGCGAAGTGGTTCCGCGACAAACGACCGACTGCTTCCTGAATGCCTTGGAGAATGCGTTCGTTGCCCTGGGCGGTGTTCCCCGCACGCTCGTCGTTGACAACTTGAAGGCAGCGGTTCTGAAAGCAGATTGGTTCGACCCGGAACTCAATCCCAAGATCATTGACTTCTGCCGACACTACAACACGGCAATCCTGCCGACGAAGCCGCGTATGCCTCGCCACAAAGGCAAAGTCGAACGCGGCGTGGGCTACGTTCAGGACAACGCTCTGAAGGGACGCGTGTTCGACAGCTTGTCAAAGCAGAATGAGTACTTGGTTCATTGGGAACGCACCGTTGCTGACACGAGAATCCACGGTACCACGAAACAGCACGTTGGCAAACTCTACCAGGAAGTCGAACGCGCTGCGTTGCAATCGTTGCCGCTTGAACGATTTCCCAGCTATGAAGAAGCGCAACGCAAGGTCGCTCGCGATGGCCACATCGAAGTCGCGAAGAGCTACTACTCGATGCCGCCCGAATATTGCACGCACGTCGTATGGGCACGTTGGGACGGCCGCACCGTACGCGTCTTCAATAGACTGTTCGAGCAGATTGCTTACCATCCAAGTGTCGAGCCCGGCAAGTACAGCACCCATCCGCAGCACATCGCCAGCCAGAAAATCAACGGCGTGGAGCGAGGAATTGCCTATCACCTAGAAAAAATCAGCTACATCGGGCCGCAGGCCGCGCGATGGTCACAAGCCATGCTGGAACAACGCGGTATTCCGGGTGCTCGCGTACTGCAAGGACTCTTGTCACTCACGCAGAAGCACTGCAGCGCTGAAATTGAATCGGCCTGCGAGACGGCTTGGAAGCATCAGTTGTTTCACTTGGGATCACTGAAACGACTCATCGGTCAACAGGTCCCTCAACAACAGCTGATGGAATTTACGGAGGATCATTGGTTGATCCGTCCAGCTCACGAGTACGCACAATTCGTACACGACGTCATTCAAGGAGGATGTCACACACATGACTAACCAGAATCTAACCACCGCCCTTCGCAAGCTGCGACTGTCGGGCCTACTCAATTCATTGGAGATGCGCTTGCACGAGGCAACCGCAGCGGGGCTGTCGCATGTCGAGTTCTTGGAGCTGATTCTTCAAGATGAACTGCTGGTTCGCGGCGATCGCCAGATCCAGCGTCGCATCACGCAAGCCAGCTTTCGCGACCAACGTCGCATCGAAGACTTCGACTTCTCATTCAACCCATCCATCAAGCGATCGCACATCTACGAACTGGCGTCATGCCGCTTCATCCATGAGCACCGCGACTTGCTGTTGATCGGTCCGCCAGGTACCGGAAAAAGTCACCTCGTGCAAGGATTGGGGCTGGCGGCGATCCGACATGGCTTCCTCGTTTACTATCGTTCCATCTTCGACGTCGTACGTGACTTCCTGGCAGACGAAGCTCTGGAGGGCCATGAACGAACGTTGCAGCGTTATCTCAAGCCCGACTTGCTGATCATCGACGACATGGGCATCAAGCAACTGCCGAAGCGGAGCGGCGAGTTCTTGTTCGAGATCATCATGAGACGTTACGAGCTGCGCTCGACGATGATGACCAGCAACCGTCCGATTGGCGATTGGGGAAAGCTGCTCGGCGACGTTCCGGCGGCCACGGCGATCCTCGACCGCTTCCTGCACCGCGCCGAAATCCTCGAGATCACCGGCCGCAGCTACCGACTGCACGACCGCCAAGAAAGTTCAAAAGGGACCAAAGCGCCAACGGCTCCCGCTGACGATACTAAACGCGCCAGCAAACCGTCAAAAGGGACCACGAGCGACGAATAGCGCCAATCTTTAACAAGTGGGGGATTTTGAAGCGCCAATGAGTGGTCCCTTTTGAAGTGCCAAATGACATCCGACCCCCGTGTTTCATCAAAAACGGCAGTTCATCGTTCACGGCAGATCGCTCCTATCTCGTCAGTAGATTGGTCTTTGCGCCACGGGTTTGACAGAGCGTGTGACTGGGGAGGCGCCGTACCACTTTTGTACCACGAAATGGCCGTTTGTACCCGATTTGACGACCACAAACACCAATCGTTGCTAGTGCTTGCAAGCCCCGTTTCCCCCGCTAAAATCACGGGAAATGTGCCACGAAATGGAGCTGAGA
>JAGQPK010000567.1 GCA_020426755.1 Planctomycetales bacterium | reverse complement strand
TCGACTTCAAGAAGGGCGTCGAGTTCAAGGCGTACGCGGAACACAAGCTGCCGCACGCGCGCGTCATCGCGATAGAAAGCGAACGTGAATTTGGCCTGAGCGTTCTGCAGCGACTGGATCAGGAACTGCGCCGGCGCGGTGATCTATTCCGTACTGCCGGCGTGCAAAACCTCGCCGGTTTTCGTTCACGCCACCCCGAACAAGCGATGCCGCGGATCCTCTTCATCGTCGATGAATTCCAGGAGTTCTTCGTAAACGATGACAAGTTGGCCCATGAAGCGTCATTGCTGCTGGATCGACTTGTGCGACAAGGACGTGCGTTCGGCATGCACGTCGTACTCGGTTCGCAAACGCTGGCGGGTGCCTATTCGTTGGCACGGAGCACGATTGGTCAGATGGCCGTGCGGATCGCGCTGCAGTGTAGTGCCTCGGATGCACATTTGATTTTGAGTGAGGACAATTCTGCCGCGCGGTTGTTGGGACGTCCTGGCGAAGCAATTTACAACGATGCAAATGGTATGCTCGAAGGTAACCATCCATTCCAGGTCGTTTGGTTACCCGACGAAGAACGTAATGAGTATCTCGAGCGAATTGCGGCGCAGGCCGCTATTGCTGGTCGTGATGAACTGGTACCAATTGTTTTCGAAGGCCAAGCGGCCGCAGATCTGCGTTCCAATACAGAATTGTCCCACGCCCTCGCGACACCAAACGCAACGCCCGTTAATGCGCCAGTACCATTGTGGCTGGGGGCGCCTGTCAGCATCAAAGAACCAACGCGAGTGGCGCTGCGCCGGCAAAGCGGTCACAATCTGCTGATGGTGGGTTCCAGTCGAGAACTGGCGGCCGGCATGACGTGCAGCAGTTTATTGAGCTTCTACTCGACGATCGGCAATGCATCTGAAGCGTCGCATCCGCGGATGGTCGTGCTTGATGGTTCCGTGATGGACGACGGACAAAAACTGCTGCCGCCATCCTTGGCTGAATTGGTAATGCAGTTTGGGGTTGTCGCTGGGCCGCGTGACTGCGATGGGCGCATCGCTAACTTATCGCAAGAGGTAACACGCCGCCTGGATGCGAGTGATGCATCAGCCGAGACCATTCTGCTGGTCGTCTACGATCTGGTGAGATTCCGCAGCTTGCAGTCTGCTGACGACTTTGGCCTAGGTAGCTTTGGCTCCGGTAGCAGTGACAGCGCGGCGTCACAGCTCGCGAACATCCTACGCGAAGGCCCCAATGTCGGCGTCCACACCCTGCTCTGGGCCGACGGCTACCACACGATCACACGCTGGCTAGAACGCAGCTCGCTGCGCGAGTTTGGCCAGCGAGCGCTGATGCAAATGAGCGCGACGGATTCGAGTCACCTGATGGACTCGGCCGCGGCTTCCCAGTTGGGGGCGAATCGAGCCGTCTTGTACGACCATGATCGGGGGCTCGCCGAGCGATTCCGGCCGTATGGCGTACCCAACGATGGCTGGTTGGACGAGATTCCCCGTCCGATGTCCGACGGATCCGTCCGATCGGTCGGATCCGTCTGATCGGTCCGCTATCCAGCAGTCCCTAGCCCGTCAATCCACCGAACAGCGGTGTCGACAGGTAACGTTCGCCCAGGCTGCACATGATGGTGACGATGCGTTTGCCTTTGAATTCTGGGCGGGCCGCAAGCTGAGCGGCAGCGCACATGTTGGCGCCACTGCTGATACCAGCCATGATCCCTTCTTCGCTGGCCAAGCGGCGTGACCAAGCAAAGGCATCTTCGTCGTCAACCTTGATGACATCATCGATGATCGAGGTGTCCAAGTTGCCGGGTATGAAGCCGGCGCCGATACCTTGAATGCGGTGCTTGCCGGGAGCACCACCGCTAATAACCGGAGATGCAGCAGGCTCGACCGCAATTGCTTTGAAGTTCGGATTCTTCGACTTGATGAACCGCGAAACACCGGTGATCGTGCCACCCGTGCCGACACCCGCCACGATCGCGTCGATTTGGCCTGCGGAATCTTCCCAGATCTCAGGACCCGTCGTCGCTTCGTGGATCGCCGGATTGGCAGGGTTTTCAAATTGCTGCGGCATCCAACCGTTGGGATCCTTCTCGACCAACTCGGTGGCGGCATTGATGGCACCGCGCATGCCTTCGGCCGCGGGGGTCAAAACCAAGTTGGCGCCCATCGCACGTAACAACGCGCGACGTTCGAGCGACATCGATTCCGGCATCGTCAGCGTCAAGCGATAGCCCTTGGCCGCACAGACAAATGCTAACGCAATCCCCGTGTTGCCACTGGTCGGTTCGATGATGTGCGAGTCCTTGTGGACATTGCCACTCTTCTCGCCCGCTTCAATCATGGCCACGCCAATACGGTCCTTGACGCTGTTGAGCGGCTGGAAGAATTCGCACTTCGCAAACACCGTCGCGTGGTCCGGCGGCACCAGTCGATTGATTCGGATCATCGGCGTATCGCCGATCGTGCGCGTCACATTGTCGTAGCTCTTACCGCGTGGCATAGGACCACCTCTTAGACTGATTCACCGCTCGATTAGTAATTCAAGTTCGTTGCCCGACACAGCTCAGACCCGCGCCGAGTCCGGCAGGATAAAGGGTTTGGCAAACTGCGTCAATTGGAGCCGAAACAGTGCAAAGCCTCCGACGTGCGGACCAACACCTTGCCGTCGACAAGCACTGGCGTCGCGATCGTGAACTCATCAAGTTCGTTCGTCGCTTTGATTTCATGCTGCTCGCCCTGCATGTCCACGACGTAGACCGTGCCATCTTCGCGGGCCAGATACGCGGATTGGCTGGTCACAATCGGTGACGCGCTGAATACCTGTCGGCTCTTGGGCGACTCGGTCTGCCAAACTTGCTTACCCGTCTTGATGTCCAGACAGATGAATTGGCCGCGATCCGTTAAGAGATAAACTTTGCCGTCCCGAGCGGCGGGCGTAGGCACATCGCTGCCCAGCTCGTCCGTTTCCCACACGACCTTGCCGTTCATGTCGAGCGCCGTCAGCGTCTTTCCGCGGGCATAGGGCACGACGACAATGCCGTCCGAATAGACCGCCGAAGCGATGGAACGGAAGTATCCGTTCTGTTCTGGGTTCATCCCCCCGTGTCGCCACAGCTCCTGCCCGTTGCTTGCGCGGTGAGCGGTCACATGGTCGGCACCCAGCATCACGAGAATTTGCTCGGCGCCCCGATCAATCACAACTGGCGTCGAATAAGTTTGATTGGCTTCTTCCGGCGCGTCCAGCATCCGATCCACCTTCCAACCGATCTCGCCCGTCGCTTTGTCGAAAGCCACCAGATACGAAGGTCCGCTTTGCACAACCGCGACGACCACGTGATCGCGGGTCAGCACTGGCGAAGTGCCCAGATCCCACCACAGAGTATCTTCGCCGAAGCGTTCTTGCAGATTCGTTTGCCAAACCACTTGGCCGTCGAAATCGAGGCAAGCAAACTCGCCGCTCTTAAAATAGACAAACACATGCTTGCCATCGGTGACGGGCGACGAATTCGAGCCGCTGGCTTTTTTGTGCTTGCCGGGGCGTTCCTTGCCTAGCTTCGTCGTCCACAGCTCTTTGCCATTCATATCCAGGCAGCGTGCGAAATTCGTTCCCGGCACCTCATCCGACGGCCCCGGAAAAACCGCCGTGACGAAAATGCGATCACCCCAGACCACCGGAGTCGAACCGGCATGTGCGGGCATTGCTGCCGACCAAAGTTGATGATGTTGCTTGTCGAACTCAATCGGGTACCGCGCGTCGGCGGCGAAGCCATTGTCGGTCGGGCCACGCCACGTCGGCCAGTTGTCGCCCTGAGCGTTCAGTGCGTTCAGGGTCACCAGAAACCATCCGGCCAAGCAACAGAACAAGCAGAAACGACGCAGATACATGACACGAACCTTTGAATGCTGCAGGCAAGAATTAGTTGGTTTGTCAAGGCAAGTTTCGTAGGAAGGACCCGCATTATAGCCGAATTGGCGCTCGCTGCGCCGAGAGGTCGCATTTTCGGCGGCGGGCGTTTATTTCGGATTTCGGATTTCGGATTTCGGATTGAGGATTGAGGATTGAGGATTGGAACTCTGAGAATTCCACCTTCAAACGTCAGCAATCATCAATCAGAAATCCGTTCATCATTCAGAAATCCGTTCATCATTCAGAAATCCGTTCACTGCGTTCGATCGTGCAG
>JAGQPK010000566.1 GCA_020426755.1 Planctomycetales bacterium | reverse complement strand
CAGGCCGTCCATCAGAACTTGAAAGCCGCGCAAGCCGAGCTCGTCGATCGTCGTACAGAATTGCAGAAAGACGGTGAGGATCTGACCGAGGCCGAGCAAGAAAGGCTGCAGAATCTTGTCTCGATGGAAGTCGGCTTGGCACGTTACTCGGAAGAACTGGCTGCCAAGGGTGACATGAGTGGCATCGAGCAGATGGCATCGTTGATCTATCCCGGTCATGGCCATGAACCGGACTTGGCGGCGATCGATGCCGAAGTTGCGCAGTTGACTGCCAAACAACAATCACTCGAGGCTAACCAGCAGAAGCTGCTGACGGACCAGACGTCATTGCAAGAAAAGGCTGGTGCCGGCGACGCTGAAGCTTCAACTCAATTAGCAACGGTCACCGGTCAACTCGCAGCTCTGCCTGACGAACTAAACGTTGTGACCAATCGCATCAAGGCACTGAACCTAGCCAAGGATGCACCGCACGGGTTCAACGACATGTTTGCGGAAGAGTCGGCCGGCCTGATCCTGCCGATGATGATTCCGGGCGGCAACATGTGGGCCAGCACCTACTTTCTGCTAACGGGCTTCCACGCGATCCACGTGTTGGTCGGTCTGATCATTTTCGGACTGGCCCTGATGAAGACGCTGGACTCGAAGATGGCAGTCTTTCTGGAGAGCGCCGGCCTGTATTGGCACTTTGTCGACTTGGTTTGGATCTTCCTGTTCCCACTACTCTATCTGTTCTAAAGCTGTTCTAAACCTGTTGTAACCGATCACCGCTTTTGAGCGATCATCGCGTCGTACGCTTGGGCGAGTAGACGTAACCGTTGATTGAATGAGAGACCAAATGTCCCACGATTCCCACTCAACTGCCGGTCACGGTGAGCATCACGCACATGGTGGCACCGGCACCTACATGGCCGTGTTCGGCGGATTGCTGATTTTGACGGTGATCTCGTACTGGCTCGGCAACTCGTCGATCAAGGACTCGGCGCCGGCTGCCGCTTGGGCCGGCATGATGGCGGTCTCCACGGCCAAGGCCATGCTGGTCATTTTGTTCTTCATGCACCTAAAATGGGAAGCGAACTGGAAGTACGTACTGACCATCCCGTCGATGATGATGTCGGTGTTCCTCATCTGCATGCTGATTCCCGATGTCGGGATGCGCATCAAGCGTTATTCGGAAGAACGCATGATCCATGCGGCGATGGCTGAGCAAGCCGCGCGTCACGGCGAACATGCCGCTGCGGAGCACGGCGCTGCGGAGCACAGCACAGGTGGCACGGAAGCTGGCGGCCACTAACCCCCAACAGCCGAGTAACCATGAACGCTAGCGCTGCGGTCGATGTCCAAGGCTTGACCTTTCGATATGGACAGCGAGTCGCACTCAACGCCGTCACCTTTCAAGTGGCGGTAGGTGAAGTCTTCGCATTCTTAGGACCGAACGGCGGCGGCAAGACGACGCTGTTTCGTGTCCTCTCGACGCTGGTGCCGCCTCCCGCAGGAGAGGTTTCGCTATTTGGACACTCCCTGCGAACGGATCTGGCTGCAGCACGTCACGTCCTCGGCGTGGCCTTTCAGTCGCCCAGTCTCGATCGCAAATTGACGGTCCGCGAGAACCTGGAACAACAGGGGGCGTTATACGGTCTGCACGGTGCAACTTTGCGGCACCGCTGTGACGAAGTCATGTCACAACTGGGAGTTGCCGATCGGCAGCGTGATTTTGTCGAAGACCTTTCCGGCGGCTTGCGACGGCGTGTCGACTTGGCAAAGGCGCTGCTACATCATCCGCGTTTGCTATTGCTAGACGAACCTTCCACCGGACTCGATCCGGGTGCTCGGAGCGATCTCTGGCAATACGTGCGTAACCTCCGCGACGAACTGCAGATGACGATCGTGCTTACGACGCATCTTTTGGACGAAGCTGACCGGGCGGATCGCATCGCGATTCTGCACGAAGGGCAGTTGGTGGCGAGCGGTGATCCGGGGCAGTTGCGCTCTGACATCGGTGGCGACACAATTACGATCGAGACTGACACTCCGCAGGCGCTCTGCGCTGCCATCAACGCCAAATGGAATTGCGGTGCAGCCGTCGTGGATCAAGATATCCGCTTTGCGTCGGCAGCGACCCATGGTCGTTGGGGCGAACTGATGCAAGACTTCGGCGACCAGATCAAGTCCCTCAAGGTAGGTCGTCCAACACTTGAGGACGTCTTCATTCAACAGACAGGCCACCGTTTTTGGCAGGCCGACGCGGAGCCGTCCGCGCCGCCTTCTCGCGGCAAGAGACGGCGTTGAGCCCCAGTAGGGAGTGGCGACTATGTCAACAACAGGTTCTGCGATGAGTTCGACAGCCGGCGTCGGCGTTGCTGACACTGCGCGATCTACGCACGCTTCTCGCGGCGGTTCTTGGCGCGCCGCCAGCTCATTGTGTTGGCGAGAAATCATTCGCTTCTTGCGGCAACGGAATCGCGTCGTGGGCGCGGTGGGGCAACCGATTCTGTTTTGGCTACTGTTTAGCGCCGGCATGAATCAATCGTTTCAGGTCGGTGGTCAACGCTTTGGTCAGTACTTCGTCCCCGGCACGTTGGCGTTGATTCTGCTCTTCACGGCCATCTTCGCCACGATCAGCATCATTGAAGATCGGCAAGAAGGCTTTTTGCAGAGTGTACTCGTGGCGCCGGTTGCCCGTTGGGGCATCGTGATGGGTAAAGTGCTCGGTGGCACCGCATTGGCAGTAGGGCAGGGCAGTCTGTTCTTGTTTCTGGCCATGGCGTTTGGCATGCGACCGACGCTGCTTGGCGGCGTCGCCGTGTTGGGGCTAATGGTTGTGCTGGCATTCGGCTTGACGAGCCTTGGCTTTTGTTTGGCCTGGCGACTCGATTCAACACAAGGCTTTCATGCGATCATGAATCTGCTGTTGATGCCGATGTGGTTGTTGTCCGGCGCGTTCTTTCCAGTGCCCGCCTTGGCCAGCCAGGCGAGCTGGAGCGAAGTCGGCTTGCACTGGCTTATGAGATTTAACCCCGTGACCTATGCAGTTGCAGGTCTACGACAATTGATGACACCCAATTTGGTCGCCGCTATCGACAATTCGCGAGGTGCGTTGTGGCTGCCGAGCCTGACGGAATGCTGGTGGATCTCAATCGGATTTGCTTGCGTAACGTTCTTGGCCGCAGCCCGTATCGCCCGGCGGCCCTCTGAAGGAGACTTACGATGAGCCGAGCTGTCGGATTCTGGATTGCACTGCTGCTTGTTTTTAGCGGCACAATGCTAATTTACTTGGCGACAAAAAACCGCAGCGACAACGCCAGCGGTTCGAGCACGGAGCAGACCGCGGACGCGGGGCCCATGACCGAACCTAAAATGGAAGAGTTCGAACTGATCGACCAAACCGGTGCGCGGTTCAACTCCAAGCAGTTTGACGGTCAGGTGTGGCTGGGCAGCTTCTTCTTTGTGTCCTGCCCGGCGACGTGCTACCAGCAGAACCAAAAGCTGCAGCAGCTTTACGCCAAGTACGCCGATCAGGGCCTGCATGTCGTCAGCATCAGTTGCGATCCCGACAACGACACACCAGTGGCACTCGCCGCTTACGCCAACCGCTTCAATGCGAAGGCAGACAACTGGAAGTTCTTGACGACCATGGACAGCGATCGTAAGTACCTGCAAAAAATCGGCAACGAGTACCTAGGAATCTCGGTCGATGCCCACACTGTCACGCATTCCGATCGAGTTGTCGTGTTCGGTCGCGACGGCAAGATCTGCGGTAGTTACCGCGTGCTGATTCCAACGGAGTTTAAAGAATTGGAACAACAAGTGGCTGCGTTGTTTGCCGGAGACGACGCACCCCTCGACGCCCAAGACGACACGACCGAGCAAACACCGGACGGGTCACCACTGAGTGACACAGAAGCGTCAGCGGCGACGACCACGAACAGTAACGAAACGGAGTCGACAGCGACCGCTGTGGAATAGGATTACGCAACTTTCGCCTTCGTGCTCTGCGTGACTTCGTGGTGTAGTCCGTCACGCGAAGCTCACGCTTTTGACGTACGAGAAACCCACCCGCACCGCAGTACGAGCCAGTCACTTGAGCTATCAGCAGTTGCCACATCTGAACGCGTTTCTCAACGGCCTCGCCGCGACACTTTTGGTAGTGGGCGTCCTGCTAGTAAAGCGCGGCAAAACGGACG
>JAGQPK010000565.1 GCA_020426755.1 Planctomycetales bacterium | reverse complement strand
CTTCAATAAGTCCGTCAGCGGTGGTGCAAATTCCACCGAAGCAGACCGCTCGCGTAGTCGGCGCGAGTTTCTGCGAGTGGTGCTGACGAGCGGCCTGGCGTTAGGGAATCCCCGCTTCGCGATGGCGGCCGATTGGCCCTGCCGCTGGCAGTTGCAGGCGTTCCATTTCCACGCGGACTTTGACTTGCCGCAGCACGCACCAGTTGTGCAAGAGCTAATCGAACTCCAGCGCACCGTGCCAGCGACGTTGCAATTGCCAACGTCCGACGAGTCGATCCACATCTATCTATTTCGCAGCAAGCGAGTTTACCGCAACTACCTCCGTCAGTACTTTCCCGGCGTGCCCGACCGGCCCGCCATGTATATCAAGCAGCGTGGCTACGGCATGGTGTTCGCTCACACCGGTCCGGAGTTCGCAGTCGACGTGCGACACGAGGCAACGCACGCCGTATTGCACTGTGAACTACCATTCGTGCCCCTCTGGCTCGATGAAGGTCTCGCGGAATACTTTGAAATGCCGGCAGCCGCGCGCTTCAACGGACATCCTCATTTAGCTGACATCCGCCGTGAGTTAGGTCGTCGACGCTTGCCGGACCTTGACCGACTGGAAGCGATCACGGATCTCGCGTCGATGACGTCCAGCGATTATCGCGATGCCTGGGCTTGGGTTCACTTCCTACTGCATGGTCCTGCCGAGGCGCACGATGTGTTGTTGGAATATGTCCGTGACATTCATCAGCAAACGGTTCCTGGACCGTTGGCAGTGCGCATCCGACGGAAGCGGCCGCGATACTTGGGTGATTTTGTACGGCATTTTGCCGAGATCGAACCGTTGGTGGAGTTGCCGCAGTAAGGATTCAAATGTCGCGGCGCGACATGCGTTGCGGTGTGTCCAACATACCGGCGATCGATCGCCGGCCTCCCCTCAACAATCGCCACGAGATGAGAGCTTGTTGACTTAGGCGGCCGCTTGCGCAAGTGACTTCGTGTCCGTCGCGACTTCGTGATAAAGAACGAGTTCGCGGTGCGGTCAAGCCGTCGCAGTCACGATCCGGATGCCAGCTCCGCCATTCAATTCATCGGCAGTCGCTAGCCAGAGGTAGCCGTCCGTGCGAACTTCATCGAGCAGTCGGCGGCGTGCGGCTAGCTCACTCAAGCTCAGTGAAACAAGTCGCCCGACTAGTGCGTAATTGCGACCAGCGCCGCCCTGGGCGAATACTGAGGAGAACTGCGTCGCCTGCCATGATCCATACGATGTCTGTAGCAAGGCTCCCTCGGGACTGACACGAAGTTGGCTGTCTCCCACGGCTCCCTGGAACACGACGTCATCGCGTCCGGCATTTCCACCGTCCGCCAACACTTGATCAAAGTCCGCTACTTCCCAGTGATAGGCCGGGCTACTGAGTGCCGCAGCCACGTCGTTGACCGAGAAGCGATCGTCAAGTTCGCTGCCTTGTAGCGAAGCCGTATCCAGGCTGCCACCACCGCCATCGGCATAGACGCGATCGAACGCAGTGGCCACCGTCAAGTAAGCCGGGCCCGACATCCGTGACTCAGCCAACTCGGCATGAAACTCATCGGTCCCGCGTGATCCATACAAGAACGCCCGGTCGACGCCACCCGCGTCGGCCGTCGCATAAACGCGGTCGAATAAGGACACTTGTCGCAACTTTGTCGAGTCGCTCAGTCGCGTCACATCCGGATGAGCGACCAGCACGTCGTCGGTCGCCGATCCATATAGAAATGCGCGATCTACACCGCCACTACCAGAATCAGCATAGATGCGTTCGACGTCTTCCAGCCATTCCAGGTGTGTGTCGGAAGTCAGTCGCGCACCGGTATCTCGTGACACGAAGACGTCATCGCCGGCAGTTCCACTCAATTCAGCCACGTCCTCACCACCGCCGGCAAACACATAAACTCGGTCGAAACCGCTGACGCGATAGCCGAAGTCGTTGCCAACTAATCGCCCGACGCCGTTTCCTGCCGTGTAGTGTTCGTCGCCGCTTGTGCCGTACAGGCGGACTTCATCGCCCTGGTGTGCGTTACCTGCGACAGAGATATTCCGCGGCGTCGTCACGTCCAGTTGATGCGTGCCCTGTTGCCAGGTCAATCGCCCCGGCTTGACAATGAATCGATCGGCGGCAACGCTACCCGTGAAGCGGGCCGTTTGCTGGGGTGTCGCCTGAATCACCACGTCGCGCAGCTCACTGGCATTCATCGCGTAGGTGAGACGCCCGAGGGTAATCTCCACCGTCTCACCGAATGAAACATCGAGCTGGTCGATTTGCGCCGGAATTGTGATTCCCCATTGGCCGCTTTGCTCACTCAGCACATTGGCAATTGTGTATGTGCTGTCGCCGAATTCGTCGTCGATCTGTAGTAGATAGCTCTGACCGGCTGTTACTTGCCAATCGCGCCGCTGCGCGTCACCCGGCAACTGTGTCGCTGGTAACAAAAACTGACCGTGGCTATCGAACAACTGCACGCTCTCGTTCGAGCGTCCCAGTGCTGGATTGTCGATGCTTAACCAACCTGACTGCGTCGCCGTGAAGCGATAATACACGGGTCCCTGGTAGGCCCCCATGGACTCCAGCGTCCTGTAGGTAAGCCGCCCCAGATCGGCTGCCGACACGGGCAATGTGAGGCGAGGCAAACCGCTGGCGGCGGAACGTGGCGTGGGGTCGCCAAGCACCGACCGCACGGCTGCAAACAAGTTGACGCGTGAGTAAGTCTGCTGCGTGACCGAGTCGTAGATCGAATCGGAGGTCTGCCTGAGTATCCGACTAAGCAGCGATCCATCGATTTGTTCCAAGCCGGTCCGCCACAGCGCTTCGCGCAGCAAGACGGCTCCGCCAGTCACGAATGGTGCGGCTTGGCTGGTACCGGAATAGGCACGCCAGTCGTTCATCACTCCGTCATAGCTGTATAGCCGATCGGGAATCGAACTGACAACGGCTTCACCTGGCGCCGCCAGCATACTTAGATCACGTCGACTGAATGCACTCAGTTGCCCCGCGTTATCAACACTGCCAACCGCCAACACACTGCCAACCGAGGCGGGATAACTCAAACCAACCGTCGGCTGAACGTCATAACCGTTTCCTGCCGCTGCCACGACGAGGATACCGTCGCGAGCGAGTTGCGCGAGTTCGTCATCGAGAATGCGCTGGCTGGACGAAAGGACGCTACCGGGCAAGCTGCCCATCGACAGATTGACGGTCGTGATGGGGTTATCAAAATCGTTCCGGTGAAGATGTACCCAGCGGAGTGCACGTTCGATCCACGCGTAGTCGCTCGCGCCGCGATCGTCCACGACACGCAGCGCAACCAGATCAACTTCTGGAGCGAGCCCCGGGTGTTGCGCATCGTCACTGGCGATGATGCCGGCGACGTGAGTGCCGTGAAAGCCCGCCGGCGGATCGTCATACGGATCCGCGTCGTTCTCAGTCGTGAAATCCCAGCCGCCGACGACGCGATACTCACTCCCCAGTCCGCCACCCAGCGCTTGATGATCGTACGCGATACCGCTGTCGATAACCGCGACGGTTTGCCCTGCGCCGCGCAAACCATACTCGAGATGAATCCGTTCCAAGTCCGAAACGGCAGCCGGTGCCGCCACGGATACCGCGGCGGCCAGCACCTGACGGAGCTCGAATTCCTCATAGACGGGCGCGCGACGCGAGATGCCGCCCGACGGCTGCAGTGACATGGGAGCAGTTCTCGTTGCTTCGATGGGAATCAAGCAGTCCGTTTCCACGCTGCCGGAACCGGCGTTGATGGGAAAAGGACATGGTCTCGCCGCGGAACGAGCGTCTGCGAGGGCGCTGCGTACCGCGAGTGGAGCGGGACTACTTGGCGAATCTGCCCAACCATAGGACACGCGAAAACGGCCTGAATGCGTTGTCGTAAGAGATCAACACGCCGCGGGAGAAGCGTCGCCCCGTGACGACAGCAAGTTCGGCGATGTCGCCGAACAGCGACAATCGGTGTGGCTGGACCACGGAAGAAATGCCATGGGAATTTTGAATATCGAATGTTGAATATTGAATGTCGTAGTACGGGAACCGCGGCTGGCGCCTTTCGGCGAACTTCTGTGCCGCCATCCTTCATCCTTCATCCTTCATCCTTCATCCTTCATCCTTCATCCTTCATCCTTCAACATTCGATATTCTATATTCCA
>JAGQPK010000564.1 GCA_020426755.1 Planctomycetales bacterium | reverse complement strand
GATCATCGGAGTCGACTTTGCGATCGAGCGATTGTTCACGCTCACCCGCGCGCTTCTGCGTCGCGAAATGTTTGCGGTGGGCATCCACGATGCGTCGCTCCGCCAGTTGGCACAACCAAGCGAACGGATCGCGCTGCCCCACGTCGTAGCTCTCGATGGATTCGATCGCCCGGACGGACGTCTCCTGCAGAATGTCGCCGGGGTCGACTTTCTGTCGGAGCTTGTAGCTCATGCTGCGCTGAATGAAGGCCAAGAGCTGCAGTTGCTTCTGGTCAATCAGCGTCGCCAAGGCATTTCGATCGCCGCCTCGGATGGAATCGACGAGCGCCGCATATTGATCTTCGTTGGTTTCCATAGCGGTTGGTCACTCAGCTCGGAGATTGTCAGGGGGGGACGGAACCGATATCTTAGCAGCCACAATCGCACGAGCCAAATCGCTCGAAAACTGCCGATTCACTGCTGAGAACCGAGCGTCTTCGAGTTGTTTGTGCCTGCGTCGTAGAAACTCGCACAGCTCATTCGCCCAGAGTTGGGGCGGATAAGATAGATCGGTACGTGATGGCTGACGACGAAAGCCCCGACGACGACGGTCGTGACGCGCTGTCGCTCGTGCCCGACCTCTACGAACAGCTTGGTGATCTAGCGGATCGCTTCGTCGCGGCGTGGGAACGGACCCACCGACCGCCGTTAGCCGATTACGTGCCGGAATCCGGCCCCTTGCGACAGTTGGCGCTCGTCGAGCTGATCAAGATTGATCTCGAATTCAACTGGATTGGCGCCGGGGATCCGCGCTACATTGACGATTACTTGCGCGAGTTTCCCGAGCTAGCGCGCGAGGGCATTCCCAGCGATCTGATTTATGAAGAGTTTCATCTGCGACGTGAGGCCGGACTGCAGGTCGACCCCACCGAGTATCTTGAACGGTTTCCTGAGAATGCCGCCCAGTTGCGGCGGCTGATGAGTCTTGACGAACCGACGTCGACGACATCGATGATGCAGGGGCGCAAACACGAGTTACTCAGTCGGCTGCAACCGGGCGACACGATCGACGATTTTCAGTTATTGACGCTGTTGGGCAAGGGCTCATTCGCTTCCGTCTATTTGGCTCGCCAAAATTCCATGCAGCGGCTGGTTGCGCTGAAGGTCTCTGTACAAGCGAGCGCCGAACCGCAGACACTCGGACAGTTTGACAACGATTACATTGTCCGCGTCTACGATCAGCGGGTGTTGCCTGAGCAGAACCTGCATTTGCTCTACATGCAGTACATTCCCGGCGGATCATTAGATGACGTGTTGAAGCAGTTGCGTGACATGTCGCCGGCCGAGCGTACCGGCCGCGACTTCGTGAAGGCGATCGACGCACTGTTGGACGTGCGAGGCGAAAGTGGTAGCGCCGATTCGCCGCTGCGTAGACAGCTTTCCGCGCTGTCCTGGCCGCAGACTGTCGGTTGGCTTGCCAGTCGTTTGGCTCTGGCGTTGGACTACGCATGTTGCCGCGGTGTCTTGCATCGCGACGTCAAGCCGGCGAATGTGTTGCTGACTCCCGATGGAGTGCCGAAGCTGGCCGACTTCAACGTGAGCTGTTGTTCGAAGCTGGATGGAGCATCTCCGGGCGCGTTCTTTGGCGGCAGCTTGGCGTACATGTCGCCCGAGCAGTTGCAGGCATGCAATCCGGCCAACGAACGTGAGCCGGATTCACTGGACGGTCGTAGCGATGTGTATTCGCTGGCCGTGATGACTTGGGAGTTGTTAACCGGCACGCGGCCATTTGCGGACCCGGCGTTCAACGGAAATTGGTCGGACGTGTTGTTGAAACTCGAGCAATCACGTCAAGCACCGCCAGCGATCAAAATGGAAACGACGAATCACGTCGGCTTGTACCGAGTGCTGCAGCGAGCGTTGGCACCGGCACGTGAAGATCGTTGGGAGTCGGGACGCAGTTTCGCGCGGCAATTGGAACTATCGACCGACTCGCAGTGCGAGCCCTATCTGCAGCCAGCGAAAGCAAGTTGGCGGGTGGGTGTGCGACCGTACTTGTTCTGGTTGATTTTGGCCGCCACGGTACTGCCAAGCATCTTCGCTGCGCTCGTCAACTTTACCTACAATCATCAGCACATCATCGCCGGCATGCCAAAGCAAGCCGAGCGGCACTTCATGTTTGTGCAAACCGTGACGAACGCCATTGCCTTCCCGGTGGGACTGTTCGTAATGGGGTGGCTCGTGCGGTCGACGGCGAGCCCGGCAGCACCTGTCGGCAATCATCCGCAGGACTGTGGCAACGTGTTGCGGTTCGGACGCTATGCGGCCTGGATTTGCGTTGTGTTGTGGACACTGGCTGGACTCACTTACCCGCTTAGTATGCGCGTGGGTGGTTTTGAAATGCCGATCTCCACATCAGGGCACTTCTTCTTCTCACTCGTCCTGTGCGGACTGTTTGCCGTCTCGCTCAACTTCTTTGGAGTGACGGCGTTGTCTTTGCGCGTAGCCATTCCCGCTTTGTGGGAGCGGTGCCTGTCGATGCCCGATGTACGACCGCAATTGGCACCGTTAACGCGTAGCTGTTGGTTGTATCTTTCGATGTCCGCTGCCGTACCGATGGTCACGACAACGGCGCTCGTTTCGGGAAACCAAGGCGACATTCGCAGTTACTTGATCGTAACGAGCTTGGCTGGCGCCGCCGCATTCGTATTGGCCTCCTACTTGTTTCGCCTGATCTCACGCGATATCGAGACGCTCAAACGGATCGGCGATATCGTCGGAGGAAGGGAATGAATATCGAATATCGAATGTTGAATATCGAATGTTGAATGTTGAATGTTGATTCGCTGTGCTTCGTTCGTGAAATACACAATGTGGTCGTAGCACTCAGCACTCAGTTTCGATCATGGAGCATCGATCATTCGAACCTCAACATTCAAAATTCGATATTCAACAGTTCCAGCATCACTGGATTGTCGCCGGGTTCAGTCTGCGTGTTGTAGCCGATCCACATGCGAGCTGCGTTAGCAGTCAACGCAAAGCATTCGCTGACGTGTGGGCTTCGCGCCAGAATCCCGATTTCGCGCAATTGCGACGGTGACCAGATTCGCGTTGTGCCATCTTGCCCTATCGATATCAATCGATCGTCCTGGGTGAACGCAATATCACGTACTTCGCCTCGGTGACCGTGGAGGGAGCCAAAGTGCTCAAAGCTCGGCCACCTCCATAACTCAATCGTCCCATTGCTCAGTGCAACCGCGAACCATGTGCCATCCGAGCTAAAACAACTCGAGAACTGTCGAATCAACATGGGGTCACGTCGAATGGGAGTCATGGTCGCGACGTCGATAGACACAATTACATCCAAGCCGTGGCAGATCAGCGTACGTCCGTCGGGCGAGTAGAGGCAACGGTAGTCGCGATACTCGCGTTCGTCGTAGAGTGCCAGGGCATCGGCAACTTGATGTCCGGTCTTCGTGTTCCACACGCTCACGTTGCCGTCGATAACCGCCAGGTGGTCTTCGGTTGGTGACATGCATATGTCACGAAGTGTCGAGGGTAAAGATATGTGGAGAAGCTGTTTTCCCGTAGCGGCAGACAGCAGATAGACAGAATTCGAACTGTCGTCACAGAATGCGACTGCTGCCGAGTCGCGTGAGAAGCAGACGCGGTGTGCTGTTTTACAGGGCATATTGGCCAGGTGCTTGCCTTCGACTGTCTGAAGTTGAAATCCTTGGTCATCGAGATAAGCCAGCGTTTGGTCATCAGGCGAAATAACTATGTCGCCAACCAGCGTGTTGGACATGGAGACGCTCATTTTCTCTCGCGGCAACTCCCAGTATTTTAGGAGGCCGTCTGTTCCAGCGGAAACGAAGCGTCGGTCATCGATGAAGCGTACGGCGGTGAGTGCTCCTTGGTGAGCCTGGAAGAGTCGCTTGCGATTGGACTTGGTCGGGCCGTTAGAGATGTCGTCCATCTCCGGCACCGCGATGACGCCATTCGCATATCCAATCGCCAGTCGGCGACCATCATGGGAGAGTGACAATGTAGCAACTTGATCCTGAGCCTCGCTAACCCTGAGTACCACGTCATGCGACTTGGCGTTGACAATACAGATTGGATTCCTGGCGCTGTGTTCAGCTAAGGCATAGAAACGCCCGTCACGCGAGATTGCGGTTTGGGTGAAATTGGGTTCGATGTGGTT
>JAGQPK010000563.1 GCA_020426755.1 Planctomycetales bacterium | reverse complement strand
CCGTTTGCAAGCAGCCGAACGGCATCCCGAGTTTACGCGGCGGCTTCTCATGGATGGCGCTGATGATGCCGAACGAAGCAGACCGCTGAAAGCCAAACGGGTACCCCAAAGCCCAAACGAATTCGCCAACATGTGCGGAACGCTCACTCCACGCGATTGGTGAGAGGTCCGTCTGGTTTAGCCGCAACACCGCCAGGTCGGTCGCCTTATCAACGCCGATGATTTCCGCCACGTCGCCGGCGAACCGTTCATGAGTAGCCGTAATTCTGCGAGCCGCTTGAATAAGGTGGAGATTCGTTAGCAAGTATCCATCGGCGGAAATCACCACTGCGGTGCCCTGCTCGGTCGTGGGCAATTCGTAATGAGCCTCACCGGCGTACGCGGAGTCAGACCATTGCCCCGCGTCACGTTCCACATCGATACGCACGACCGACGCGGAAGTTGTCGCCACAACGCGACGCGACTTGGCTGCCAGGTCTTCGTGCAGCGGCGGCACCGTCGAAGTTGCCACGTCCGTCTGAAAGGCCGACTCATCAACGGCAGGATCATCGGCATTCGATGACTCAGACATCGGCTGCTCGGCAGCACGCGTTCGTCCGAGTTGCTCACGCAATCCAAAGCCCAGCACGGAGCCCATGGCCAGCGCCAGCAGAATTAGCGGCCAGCGACGGCTACGCCAATCGGTAATGTCTGGAGCAGTATTCACTGCAGAGTCACCCACTCTTGCGAATCAGAGCAACGTGAAACAAATAGTTGCCTGCTTGAATCGTATCACCATTATCCAAGGGCGCATTGGCAACTCGCTGCCCATTCACAGACGTTCCTGTTGCGGATTCCAGGTCGCGAACGGTACATCCGGCGGAATCGGCGATCAACACGAAATGGCGTGCGGAGAATCCGTCGACCAACTCGAGGATCTCGTCCGCATCGGACGCATGCCCGACGATGATCGTTTGGCCTGGAGTCAACCAGAGCTTTCGCACTTCCCCGCCATCAAGGACAACATCAACGATCACGATCTCCAGCGACGAACCGTCTGACGTGGGTTTCGGCTGTGCGGCGGACTCGCCATTCGGCAGCGGACCGGCGTCGCCTTCGACCTGGATCGGCTCAACATCAGCAATGGCGTCCAACGGTGTGGGCACAGGCGGAAAAGTCTCGGCCACATCCGACACGCGTTCGAAATACGTCTCATCCTCGCCCAATTCGATCGGAGGGGCATCTACAAACTGTGGCTCCGGGCCATCTACCGTTTTGTTGTTGCTTGCGGAATGCCCATCGTCTGTCACTCCCTCAGGTTGTGACACCGGCCAGCTTTCTACGTCCTCTGTCGCCGGCGGCGCAATCTCATCGCCAAACGCCTGCTTGTCGTCGTGGGGAAGTGACAACCGTGCGTCATGCATCGAGTCAGCACTTGAACGTTCTTCATTTGATATTGATGCCGTCGGTGATGCAAACTGCAGTGGTTCGTTCGTTGTATCAGGTGCTGTCGGCAATGTCCCGCGGAGATCTTCGGAATCGGCCACCGCTTGTGATTGTGGCGGTGCGGACTCCTCTACCGGCAGATAGAAATGGAACTTGGTGCTGCCGGCTTGTACGACTTCCACACCGGTCACGTTCCCCTGCCGAATCCGCTCACCATCGATGAACGTACCGTTGGTACTGCGCAGGTCTTCTATCTCCACTTGCTTTCGCTTCACAGAAAAGCCGAAGTGCAATCCTGACATCAACGGATCATCAGGCACGCAAATCTCCGCAGCGTTCGTGCGTCCCACGGTCAAATGTTGGCCGTAGCTGAGCACCTGCCGCGTGGTGGTCTCACGCCCGCAGATCTCAAGCACCGGCTGATTGCCAAGCTCCAGACTTGGAGTAGCGGCAGGTGGCAGCGTGCCGAACGGGTCATTCGGCGGTTGTGTCGGTGTTCCAGGAGACGGACCGGCAGTGGACCAATCAAAGGACTGCGTGGCAAAGTCTCTGGCGAGGTCCGAAAGATTCAAATTGCTGGGGGCAACAGACGTTCGCAATGTCTCATCGAATTCAACTAGAAACAGTGTATTTCCGGCCTGAATTTCTTCTCCGCCATGCAGCACCGTCTCGATGACGCGTTGACCGGCAATGAAGGTACCGTTGGCACTATTCAAGTCACGCAGCCGCGCGCCTGCCGGCAAGCACTCAAGTTCGAAGTGCAGGCCAGAGAGCAGGCCATCATCCGCGACGGCAAAGTCCGCGCGGTCCGTACGGCCAAAGGTCATGCGTTGACCTACCTTGAGCCACAGTTTACGCCCGGCGCAACTTCCGTTTTGTAAAGTGACAATTGCACGCATGAATCCGATACCATTTGCGGCGTGTTCTTACCGCAACGTCCCTAGCCAAGTCACGCTGGAGCATACCCCAAATCGCGCCGCTCGCCAATTGCGAGTCTCATTTACGTGAATCGATCCCGATGCTCACACGCACATCTGTGTTCAGATCCACCAGATTGATAACGGAACGCCACATGAGCACGAATTGGTGACGGTCGGGCAGCAGAATCAGTGTATCAAGTGACATGCGCGTATCGCTCTTTCCATCCGGACGCCAGAACGTCGGACTTGAACGATCGTGGTCAGAGCCCTGTAGTGTCAGTGTGGGCGCGACGCGTGGCAAAGTGAACCGTTCTTGTCCGCGCGGCGAAACTCCCACCATCTCGACGCGTTCGCCACCGCGAAAGTAGTGGTCCTGCTGCAATAATGGATGCGCTGCATTGAAGGCGTCATAGGTTGCGATGGCTCCATGACGACTAGCACTGCCCCCTGCGATCGCTTCGGTATACTTGCGGAAACCATCCAGTCGCGGCGCTGCATTGCGAGGATAGTACCCCCAGCCCACCGGTTGCGGCTTCGATTCCCAGCTGACAATCAGCTGCAAAGGGTCCTCGAAGTTCGGCAACTTACGTTCATGCACCGATTGAGGAGATAACGCACCTATGAACCCAGCGCCGTCGGGATTCGATTCACAGTACCGTCCGGCTGCGGGATCAATTCCACCAAACGCCCTGCGATATGACAGCGGGATCGTTGTCCAGGGTTGAGCCGCGGAGAGTGCCGGGACAAGCTGAGCGCGCGACGCAAACTTCCAACAGCGGTCACCAATTGCCCGTAGTCGACTGGTCACACTCCCAACTGACAGTCGCAGATCACGTTCGACGCACGGTACACCGCGATCTGCATAGGCCTGCCCAATCACGATCACATCGGCTCTCGGTTTGAAGGGCACTAAGTCCGTCTCACGCAGAACTTCACCTGTCTGTTCGCAGACGCAATCGTCCGCCCAGATCGGTTCGCCGACTTTAGCCGGGGCAACATCACCATTGGCCGCGTACGTCCACGTCCCCTTGCAAACGATTGTCCATTTCCAATGTCCATCAGGTGCTTGCCAAAGCAACTCACCGACCGCAAACGGCGTGGCATTTTGAATCCGTTCTCCGGACACGTTAGACGCGACGCCAGCCGGTTGATCCGGCGATGTCGACTGATCGACGGCCGCAGGGTGCAGCGTGGGAGCTGGCGCGAGGTTCGCGTTCGGATCTGCAGCGGGCACATGCGTGGCCGCTGCCACGGCCCCAGTGAACTGCTGGGTCGGACGACCTGTTTCCACCCAAACAAATCGCGTCCGGCCGGCGCGAATCTGATCGCCGTTCGTGAGGCGATGCTCGGAGATTCGCTGATCATTCACGAAGGTTCCGTTCGTGCTTTGGCAATCACGCAACACGACAGAACCGGGCAGACATTCAATCGAAAAATGCAATGACGACAGTTCGGGATCATGCGCGAGTACAACCTGAGCTCGCGGCGTACGTCCGACTGTGCAGCGCATGCCATCACGCAGTGTTACCGAGCGATGTTCACCACTGACGACGTTTAAGGAATACATTTCGGAACGTCAATCGACCTCACCAAGTCCAACTCATCGCGATTGGATCAGAGACCTAGTTGATCTTCACCAATGCACCCTTGACGTTATTTATGGTTGCCGCATCCACGGTCACCATCGTGCCTTTCACCGTATTCGAGGTGCTGGCTTCCGACTTGATGGTCAGGGCCTTCTCCTTCAGTGAAGTCGTTGCTTCCACGGTAATGTTGTTGCCTTTAATCTTGATCTCGCCACTCTTCTTGAGAGTGATACTCGAAGCCCCGGTCTTCAAAAC
>JAGQPK010000562.1 GCA_020426755.1 Planctomycetales bacterium | reverse complement strand
ATTAACTTTGGCACATTTAATCTGACAGCGGACAACCTGAAGTCGAAGGACTCGCCCACGCCTGCCAACACGACGTCATCGAAGCCGGCTGACCGCTCCAACCTGACACCCGCACAAGAAGCGGCGTTGGGTGGTCCCGATCAGAAGGGCATGACACGCACCAAGACGCCGTCGAATCGCGATCCGAAGAAACGCTCGTTGCCGAGCACCAAGCGGTTCAGCATTCCGGTACTGGAAGATCCCGCGTCGATCATCGACTTCATTCTGGATCGTGCACCGGTGGATCTCTTCTACTATGACCTGCCGGACTTGGATCTGTTCTTCGAATATCGCCAGACGAAGATGGTCTACCCCGGCTTGAACGTCGGCTTTTTCGGCAACATCAGTGCAACGACGAACTTCGACTTCGGCTACGACACCAGTGGTCTGCGTAGCTGGATGAACGAAGACTTCGACATCGCCAAGTCGTATCTGCTGCTCGACGGCTTTTATCTGGATGATCACGGTCAGGAGAACTCCGGCCAAGATGATCCCGAAGTGACGTTGAAGGCGGCCGTGGGTGCGATTGCCATGCTGGGCGTGGGCGGCTTAGTCGAAGCCGGCGTCCAAGGTGGTTTGGAAGCGACGATCACTTTCGACTTGAACGATAAGTTGACCGAGTATGTTGGCAACGACGTGTTTGGCGACGGCAAGCTGTACGGCCGCGAATTGTTGAGCCGCATTCTGGTCGGGCCGCAGTGTTTGTTCGATATGCACGGCGAGTTGCGTGCGTTCTTGGAAGCCTACTTGTGGATCGGTGTCGATCTGGGCTTCTCCGAGATCACGATCTTCGAAGCACGTGAGCGGTTCGTCGATTACTTGATTGCTGAATTCAACTACGAATGCTCGCTGGGCGGGCCTTCGGATATTGCGACGTTGACCAGCGGCGTCTTGAACTTGGCATACACCGGCGACGACAGCTCGCACGACTACACTGTGCTCGGTACAGATGTGCCGGATGAAGGTGTGACGTTGCAGTGGTTGAGCCAAGAGGGCTACTTCGATGCCGACTACTACTCGACACAAGAACGAGCAGACTTCGTCACTTACTTGGAAGCCAATTTTGGTGCAGCGAACGCTGGCGACAAGATCATCGTCGTGTCGACTGGCTCGCGTGCCGAAGTTTTCAAGGCAGCGGACGTCAATTCGATCACTGCGACCGGCACGTCCGGAGGTGACACTTATCGTCTGAACGCGCTCAACGGCTTGCTGTCCGCGATTACACTCAATACCGGCGCAGGCGAAGACGTCGTACTGATCACCGGCAACGGCGTCTTGACCGACTTGTTCACCAACATCGCCGTTAATTTGGGTGACGGCGACGACTACGTGCGCGTCGATCCACGCGTGCTAGGTAGCACAGGTGCCTCTTATACGTTGCGTGGCGGTGCGGGTGGCGACCGCATTAAGATCATGAAGGACGACAAGGACGAAGCGGGCAAGGTGGGAGCTGCCACCTACACCTACTCCAACGTGACGATCTACGGCGACGACGGCGACGACGTGTTGTTCGGTCACAATGGCTCAGAAACGATTTACGGCGGTGCCGGGACTGACGTGATCAACAGCTACGGTGGTGCCGACACGATTGATTCGGGCGACGGCAATGATTACGTCTCGGCTGGTAGCGGCAACGATACGGTCAGTGGCGGAGCCGGTGTCGATCAGCTCTACGGCGGTCCCGGTGACGATACGATCAATGGCGGCGCCGGTGACGACCGCATTTACGGTGAAGCCGGTAACGACACGATCAATGCTGACGCCGGCGACGATTCGATCGTTGGCGGTGCTGGCACGGATACGATCAATGCGGGTGCTGGCGACGACTTGATCACCTGGCAGTACGGGGATGATGGAGATACGGTCGAAGGTGACGCCGGCGACGACGTGATCTCAATCGTGGCTTACGTCATCGATCAGTCGAAATTCAACGACGATCCGGACAACTACTTGGTCGACGACGGCAAGTCGGACACGATCTATATGTCCGCGACGACCGTCAATGACTCCAGCGGTACAACGAAACGAGCCACGATGACGATGGTCCACGGCACGGATCCGCTGAAGACCTTTACGCTCGGATCGGTCGAAAACCTCAAACTCGATCCGGGCAAGGGCACGGATGACATTCGCTTCGGCGATTTGCAGACGACGGCCTTCGATAGCATTCGCGTTTCGGGCGGTGAAACGCGTGGACTCGTTTCCGAGTATCGCGTCACACGTGATCAACTTGGCATGGCGGTGGGGCAGGACTTCACGCTCACAGCGAACGTCGGCGACACCTTCCGCTTGAAGTTCGGCAACTTCGGCAAGTCGTCCGACGTCATCACGGTGCCGGGCATCGAAGACGATCTGACCAACGTCGATCCATACCTGACGGCAATTGCGATCGAAGCGAAGCTACGCGAACTGCTCGATAGCGAAAACGTCGGCGTCACCTATCAACTGCCGAGCGGCGTTGACCGTGCGGGTCCATACACGACACCTTACAAGTTCAAGGTGACGGGCATCGAAGAGGTCAACGACGGCCTGCAGATGGAAGGCTTCAACGTCTCGGGCGTCGCTGGCACCTATCAGCAGATGACGCTCGGCGGTGCCACCGTTGACACGAACTTCCAGTTGCGCTTGGGGGCTGCCGGTACCGCCACCGCTGCGATCGCGGTCGCCAACGATGGCAACGGTGGGATTGATCTGGTGCAGACCGGCATGAATGCGGAAGAGGCATTGCGCACGCTGACCGGCAATCAGACGCTGGAAGTCACCTTCATGTCGGGCAGCACTTTTAAAGTTGCCGGCTTGGGCGTGAGCGCCGCCTTGATCGAGCTGGTGCCGACGGGCGCTCCCAGCGGCCTGACGGTGTCGAGCGCCTACACGCAGGAGCTGCGGCTGGATCTCGTTCCTACGCTGAAGTTCCGACTGATGTCGGGCTACTCCGGCGTGTCGACGGCCAGCATTACCGCAGCGGCAGATACGAACGGCCTCCTAGACACGGCCGCCACGGCGACGGCGATTCAGACAGCGGTGCGAACACTTTCGGGCCTGAGCGCCGTGACAGTGGCCTATGACGCAACGGCCAATGTCTATCGCTTTGCCAGCTTGCCGTCAGGCCAAGCGGCCTTCCAAGCGTTCTCGCAGCTCGATGCCAGCGCCTCGGCACTGCAAGAGTTGACGCTCAGTGGCGCGACGATTGATACGAGCTTCAAATTGAAGTTCGGTGCGTCCGGCACCGATTCAGCCAGCATCAACGTGGCGAAGAACGGTTCGACGTTCGACCCAGTCGCGACAGGAGCGAACATTCAAACGGCATTGCGTACGCTGTCGGGAGTCAGCACGTTACAAGTCGTGTACGACTCGACACGCAGCCTCTACCGAATTTCGGGATTGGCCAACGACACGGCGCTGCTGCAGCTCCAGACGACCGGTGCACCAAGCGGCCTCACCGTCTCATCGGCGTACACGCAGGAACTGTATCTGACTGCGATTCCCGCCGAGAAGTTACGCCTGAAGTTTGGTTCCACTGGTACCGAGACTGCTGACATCACCGTGGCAGGCACCGGCAACACGATTGACGGCACAAGCACCGCGGCCGCGATTCAAACCCAGTTGCGCTTGTTGACCGGCATGAGTGCCGTCACGGTTGCATTCGACGCGACGCTGGGTGTCTATCGAGTGGCGACGCTGCCCAGTGCCCAACAGACACTTGAGCTGGGAACGGCAGCGGCCAACGAAGTCTCGGGTAGTTTCTCGAGTTCCCAGACGTTGGCGATCGCTGGATCCGTCGACAACCCGTTCCGTCTGCAATTCGGCGTTGCCGGTTTGCCGACTGATGATCTGTCTTTGACACCGCTGGAAAGCGATGCGACGAAGGTTGATACCGCGAAGGTCGCCGCTGACATTCAGGAAGCGTTGCGCAAGGTTGCTCACAACGACGAGATCCTGGTGACCTACGACACGACGGCGCTCAAGTACATCGTGACGAATCTCTCGGCTTACGCGGAACAGTTGCGAGTGAACACGTCGGGGCTCACGACGAATGTGACTGTGTCGGCGTCAATCACCAGCCACGCCAAACTGACAGGAGCCGCCGGACAACAGTTCCGCTTCAAGTTTGGCGATGCTGGCCTCTCGACCGGTGTAATGACGATCGGA
>JAGQPK010000561.1 GCA_020426755.1 Planctomycetales bacterium | reverse complement strand
TTGCCGAGACATTGCCGACGGCCATACGTTGCGACGCGACCCTTTGCAGCAGATTTTCCAATCTCGCCCTTCGGCTTTGCGGCGAATGATTTGTAGAGCTGCGAAGCAATCGGTTGCCTGACCCGTGAGCAAATCACCCGACACTGGAAGCTTGCACGTGATCATGTAGTCATCGCCGACCTCGCGCACCGCCAGCGTCACGTCATGAATGCCGTGTTCCGAGTGGTACGCCTTGAGGTGATAAAGGTCGGGGTCCATAGTCAGCGAACGGCTTGCGTAACCGGGCGACGGCCATACACGTTGATTCAAGTTCCGCCGGATCCGTCGCTCCGGTTCACGCGTTTGTTATGCGACTAGCTGAAAACAGATTTCATGTGTCGTCATTAGAGCACGCATCAAATGACGGCCCCAGTGATTCTCATAGCCCCATTTCCATCGCCAGATGCCTTCGGACATTCCCGTTGCAGTGCCTGTTGCATAGCATCGAAGTCCATCCTTGAGATCGGAGTACAAGTCGGCAAGATCGTCAAAGTACATGACGCGCCGGGATTGCTCCGAGGGGTCGTCGTCCGGATGTCGTTCCTGCAAAGTCACAATGTCATCAGCCACCGTTTCGTGAATTAGCCGAGAGACGCTCGCCCGCTCGTCGGAAGTCAGGACATGTGTTGATGCAGCATCGTCGGTTTCTGGCATGTCGAAAGGAATTCTAACTGCGGAGTTCGCCAGCCGCGAAAGCCGTTCGAGTAAAGATGTGTACAATGCTTCCGGCCTCGCATCTCGAAACGAATCAATTAACTGGAAATAGGCTTCCGCATCAGCTACGAAAGTTTCTAGTTCGTCCGCATCGGCCATGGAAGCCTCTAGGTCGGTCGCCGCTGTGGTAATCTTGGCTCGTGTCGCATAACGTGTCGCGTAACCGGGCGACGGCGGTACGCGTTGATTCACAAATCGGCCGGATCCGTCGCTCCGGTTGACGCGTTAGTTATACGCCGCGTGGTTCCTTTGTATGTCGACTTGATTCCGCCACATTTGCCATAGACCGGCGAAGACTTGAACATGCGGCTACACCACAAACTAGTCCTCCGGCTCCGCCGACTGCCGCAAACAAGAACACCATAGGCAGCAATTGCGATCGTGCAATGCCCTGGCTCATACTAACCAGCGCGAGCATCGCTGCTGACATGAAAAGCCCTAGAAGCGGGCCAATGATCAGTGCAATTGAGGGCGTTGGTGACAATCGCACAGTGAAGACAAATACTGCGATCAGAGCCGCAATTGCAACACCTTGCGCGAGAATCGATGGAATGTGCATTCCACGCCAAGCGAATGCGAGTATAGCGCACACCGTGGTCGTCATTATCGCACCGAGCATGCTCACCTGCGGCCGTTGGAGATGCATGGTATTCAATTTCGTGCTATCGATTCGACCGTATAACGTCAGCCGTAACCGGGCCGCGGCCAACCAACTTTGATTTCAGGAACCGCGCGGCCCGCGGCTCCGGTTGAACCGATTGTTATTCCGTTTGTTGGGTGTGCGATCACTCGTCTCCATCGGAATTGAGTTCGTCAGCGAGATCAGCAAGGTACCCGAATAAAATCCGTCCATCGCAATCTACGAAGGAGTCGTGGACGAATATGACGCCCTCAATTGGTTCGGCGATCTTTAGCAGCGTCTTCCAGATCGGCGACTGAAAGTTGAATTCTGAATCCACGACGACGCCGTATACCTGATTGATTTGGTCAATGAATGCATGGAAGACCTCAACGTTCATCAATGGGCTGATTTCATGGATTCGATTCACCCATCCATGCATTCCTGCGGCATGATCCTTGATTTTGTCGCGATCCCAGTTCACGTTCAATTGTAGTCGTTTACCACCGACTTGCATTTGCAGATACGTCGGCCGACGAAAGAAGCCGCCGTCGGACGATACTTCCGAGACACCATCGATACTGCGCAAGAGTGAAGGGGATAGTTTTCGGCGTTCGTTGGAATAGAGGCATGCGTTCTTCGTTAGCAGCTCTTGGTTCAGGTCAACGGAGTCGCCACTCATGGTGCGGGCAGCCTGTGGTTTAACGGAATAACGTTCAGCGTCACCGGGCGGCAACCAGTGACGCACCATTTCAATCCGCACCGTAAAGCCGCTCCGGTGCACGCGTTAGTTAGGCGAGCTGTTTCTGTCGTAAGTGCATCAAGATCATTCATTGACTACAATTGGACCAGTCCATCTCAGCGTAGCTTCAAGTGCACGGATGTGGATGAAACCATTCCATTCAGATACCCACAGCCGAAATGCTTCACCATTGCCACTGAGCGACACAGACTCGTCGGACTCCACAGCATCAATTGTCAACACGCGACCAGATTCATATGGGTAATTCGCGTCAGGCCGATCTAACACGCAATACACGAAGTCATGGATCGTAATGACTGCTTGGCGATACGATTCACGCGATGCCGCGTTCGTCATGTCCCCGACCCAAACGTTTACCGTTAGTCGAATTGTGCGATTGGCATACGAAACTGTAAGTTCGCTAACCTCAGCATCATGAAGCCCATTTGGCAACGTGCTTGCGAGTTCCAGTAACGTCATCAAATTATCTGTTCGCCTAACGACGGGCATCAGCGGGCCGAGCGAAAGCGTCAACGAGCGAAGCGAACCGGCCCACATACTTCGGCTTCGCTGCATGCGTTGGTTACACGGATTCCCGGTGTTGAAGCGGCTTGAACGGCGAGTTAGGGTTACCAACGTCCAGCTTAAGCCCCAGTTCAGCCTTCCGCAACATTGCTTCTACGACATCACGTTGTCCTACCAGGCGGGACAAATCGGTTGCATGTGCATATGCCTCGCCGTATGCCTCGCGGTTTATGAGCTCATTGAATCTTTCGACGGCACGTTGCATTACCCGAGCCTGCAATGAATTGACGACTGACGCGTTCAAATGCTGACTCTCGGAGATAAGTTCCAGCGCTGCTTGGTAATTTAAGTCAGAACAGCAATTGTCTATCGCAACCACCAACTGAGCATGGTCGTCTGCCAATGTAGCCTCAGGCACTTTGGTGCCCAGCGGGCGTTCCTGCACGTCCACGAATCCCCGTTCGCTCAGCCTGTAAGCCGAAAGGCCGACAATACCAAGGGCGATCACTCCCAGAAATAGAACAGTGGCTTCCTTGCGTCGCTTCACTTTATGCTCCTCCCGTGTAACGACAAGCGTCACTGGGTGGCCGCCAACGACGCTCTATTTCAAACCCGCACTGACCGGCCACTCCAGTGCACGCATTTGTTACACGCGGACTTTCTAATCGGCCGGAACATCAGATTCCGTGAGCACCATTGCGCCACTTTCATGCAATTGAATGGCAGTCCGGGCCACCTCTGCGACGAACTCGTTGGCATCGCAGTCCGAACCGCCATTTTGCCACAACATCAAAAGCATGTCAGCGATCTTGCGGCGGGCACCGGGATCAAACCGGACCATGTTGTCTGACCGCTCGATCGTCGCAATTTGGTGAATCGCGCCGTGGAAGTTGTAGTGTGGTGAATGGCCAACGCCTGGCGAGAACGTGTTCACGCGATGCCAATCGGGTGACCTGTTCGACTTGCTACTGGCGCGTGACACCCAGGTATCTTCGGTTCGGTCGCCGATCTGACAAAACAGAAAGTACTTTGTGTGACGGACGCGGCCGGTGTTAATGTCAACTTCCTCGTGACTGCAGTTGAGCGGAGACCATACGAACACCCCGCTGACTGTCAGCAGTAGCATCGTAATCATGGGCATAAGGATGATTAGCACGAACCATTGTCGTCGCGCCGTGGGAGTGGATGTACGCATTGGCTGACTTCTGCGTGTAACGACCAAGGTAACCCGGCGGCGGCCAAGTGATTTCGATTTCAGAAAACGCCCGATCCGCCGCTCGGGTTGACCGCCTTGTTATACGCCTTTCCGATTTCTGCTGGAGCGCCTCGACTCGTATTGGGCCAGATGATACTCGCATTCAATTTGCGCGCGACGATCTTGTGCAGCGAGCTTCAGCAACTGGGAGCATTTCATCTCGTCGTTGTCACATTTCGCTTTCATGGCAGCATAGAAATGTACTTGGCACATCTCCCGTTGATGAAGAATATCAACATCCGAAACGTAAGACATGACAGTTGATTCATCAATCTGGTCAAGGATGAACGCAGC
>JAGQPK010000560.1 GCA_020426755.1 Planctomycetales bacterium | reverse complement strand
AGGTCGTCGGACATCAACGCAATGTCGGCGGTTTCAATCGCGGCATCGCTTCCAGCAGCTCCCATTGCAATACCCAACGACGCTCGCGCCAGTGCCGGCGCATCGTTAACTCCATCACCGATCATCGCAACGTGCTCATACTTGGCGACAAGATCTTCGACCGCACTGACTTTGTCTTCAGGTAATAGCTCTGCGCGTACTTCGTCAATGCCCGCTTGTTTTGCGATTGCGTTTGCCGTCCCCTCGTTGTCGCCGGTCAGCATGACAAGGTGTTCGATACCGGCGGCATGAAGCTGATTCACCACTTCACGAGATTCTTCGCGGATTGCGTCGGCGAGCGTGATGAAGCCGCAAACGTGATGATCATTTCCGATCACCACGACGGTTCGTCCGGCTTCTTGCATCGCTTCGAGTTGCTCATGCACTTCCGGAGTCTCCTGCCCACGCTGCTCCAGATAGCGATGGGAGCCAAGCCAATAGGTCTTGCCATTGAATCTTCCCAAAGCGCCTTTGCCTTGGATAGTCGCAAACTCATCCGCTGCCGCAATCGTCATGCCCCGCCGCTCTGTTTCTTCCACGATTGCGCGGGCGAGCGGGTGATTGCTGTTCTGTTCCAATGCTCCCGCGCGGGCAAGCAGTTCTTCGTCATCGTGACCGCCCAGGGGCACCACATCTACAACGGCGGGCCGGCCTTGGGTCAGCGTACCGGTCTTGTCCATTGCGATCGCACGGAGACGTGCAGGTAACTCGATGAAGATGCCACCTTTGATGAGAACGCCGTTGCGAGCCGCTGCCGCCAGCGCCGCAACGACACTGACCGGCGTTGAGATCACGAGCGCGCATGGGCAAGCAATCACCAACAACACCAGACCGCGATAGAGCCAATCGGACCACTCGCCTGACAACGCAAGCGGCGGAACGACGATGATTAGCACCGCGGCAATCATCACGACCGGCGTATAAACAGCCGCGAACTTCTCAACCCATTTCTCGGATGGAGCACGCTTCGAGCTTGCGCTTCCCACCATCTTGATGATCCGCGCCAACGTCGTATCGTCCGCAGCTTTTGTGCTCGCGATTTCAAGCGATCCGTCGCCGTTGATGGTCCCGGCAAAGACTTCGTCCCCAACGCCTTTCTCGACCGGCACACTCTCGCCGGTGATGGGAGCCTGGTCGATACCGCTGGTACCCAAAACGATTCTTCCGTCCAACGGGATCTTTTCGCCGGGACGGACAATTAGCGTAGAACCAATTGCAACGTCAGCGGGCGCGACGTCCGTTACATCCCCCGCCTCGCCCCGGACATGAGCGATAGGCGGAGACAAATCCATCAGTGAGGCGATGGCCCGACGAGCTCTACCCACACTCCACGATTCGAGCAGCAGCGATAGCGAGAATAGGAACGCGACGGTCGCTCCCTCAAACCACTCGCCAATCAGCGCTGCACCGACGACGGCAACCGTCATCAGCAGGTTCATGTCGGGGCGCAGAGACAATGCGGCTCGCCATGCCTTGGGAAGTACCAAGCTAAGACCGGCAATGATTCCGACCACGTACAATAAAACGGCCGCAAGCGGAAGCGACTCGCTGGTAACGCTCGTTCCGCGTGATAGCATTAGCTGCGTGACCAGGCCGGTAACGCCAAACACGCCGCTGACGGTCGTCAGCATGGTTCGGCGATGCTGCGACCAGAAGGACGATTCGCGCTCAGATTTGGCATCTTGCCATGGCTCCGCTTTCAAACCTGTGCGCTCGATCGCAGCCAATACATCGGCTAGCTTCACATCCAGCGAAGAAATGTCGATTGACAGTTTGCCGCCAATCAAATCGAAGCCAAGCCGATCTTCATCTTCCAGCAACGGTATGAGTTCTCGCTTAAGCACCGAGACCTCCTCAGCGCAGTCCATTCCATGAATCCGCAGTTCGATCGGGCTACTTTTCGCGTCAGTCATTCGTTCGTCTTCATTGTTACTGATTCTCGTCTGGATCAGCAGGAGAGCTTCCTGACGAGTCAACTTCGCTCAGAGCCGCAATTAGCTCCGATTCGGATTTCTGTCCAACCAAGCGTTCAACTTCGACGCCATTCCGAAAGATCAATAAAGTCGGATAGCTGTGGATACCATACTTTTCTTTGATAAATGGGTTTTCGTCGATATTGAGTTCCGCGACCTTGGCTTGACCAGTCAGTTTTTCAGTGACCAGTCGCAACGTTGGTTTCATTTTGATACACGGCTCACACCATGGTGCCCACATATCGACCAATACCGGAAGATCCGACTCGATCACCTCCGTTTGGAAATTCGCATCGGTCAACTGGACAGGTCTGATGCTATTCGCATGTGAATCATCCAATGGTTGTTGTGCAACGCGAGAATCACATCCCATTTGGAGAACCGCAGACACGGATAGCAGCAGGGCTATTGGGAGCTTGGCAGACCAGTTCATGATAGTCGTTCCGGCATTGAAAGTTTGACGTGTCGCTGAGGCGTTGCGCGAGCTGACCGCTATGTCAGAAACAGGCGACGCCCCAGCCACTACGTCGGGCGGTCTTATTCCTCCGGTTGAGGAGGTTTGCGACCTGTCTTGGCCTCATACACGGCCGCGAACTTGTCGAAGCGTTTGGGACCGCAGATAAAGCACTGCGACTCTGGGCGATCGTGTTCGTTGCACCAATCACCGTCTTCTTTGAACTTGGCCACCAGCGATTTATCGCATAAGGCGCACTCTTCCTCGGGAACGCCGTGCTCGACGCACCACCATCCACCGTGGCTATTGTCCACGTCGGTTGCCGCGACCGATTCGCCGGTTCCTTCAGTTGCTGTCTCGCTTTTACTGCATCCGACCAACGCTAATGCGCCGATCAACACTATCAACGTGAAAGCTCGTGTCGCTAAAATCCAATTCATCCTCATCTCAAAACTCCTTCGGCAATGCCGAATTAAAGGGGGAAACTAAACCGTCACTGCTTCGGACTCTCGCTTGGGTTCGGGCCGATGCCCTGACTCAAGTTCGTGCTCGACTTCGGGATTGGTCGGTTCATTAGGCTGACAATGATGACCGTCATCACCGTCTCCATCTCCATCAAACTTCTCTACGGGCATATTGAAGACAACATAGAGCACTCGAAGAACGAGCAAGCTCATCACCATTGCACTACAAACACCACCAATCACGACGGTTGCGAGTGGTCGTTGGACTTCCGCGCCCATGCCCGTACTGAACGCCATCGGAACAAAACCGAGACTTGCTACCAGTGTCGTCATCAAAATCGGACGCAAGCGTGTCATCGCGGCTTCTTCTACCGCTTCGTCAAGTGAACGACCAAGCCTGCGGAGTTGCCGAATCGTCGACACCAGCAGCATGTCGTCGAGGACAGCGACACCGGACAGGGCAATGAAACCGACGGCGGCCGAGATTGAAAATGGCATGTCGCAAATCCACAGGGCAAGGATTCCGCCTATCCACGCAAACGGAACGCCGGTGAAGACACGTATCGAGTCGATCCAGTTGCGATAGGTCATGTACAGCAATGCGAGGATCAGCAGCAAGGCAATCGGCACGACGATCATCAAACGCAACTGGGCGCGTTGCAAGTTTTCAAACTGCCCGCCCCACTCGACCCGGTATCGGCCCGGAGGCAATTGGACCTTCTCGGCAATAACACGCCTCGCTTCGGCAACAAAGCTGCCCAGGTCCCGTCCCCGCACGTTCGACTCGATTGTGATCCGCCGCTGATACCAGTCGCGTTTGATCGTATTGGGGCCCTCGACCTTTTCGATGGTTGCCAATCGCGATAGTGGAATGCGTTGGCCCGATGGTGTTGCGACCAAAATCTGTTTGATTGCTTCGGGACTCGCTCTAGCCTTCTCTGGTAAACGAATAATCAGCGGGAAACGCAACTGGCCCTCGTAGACTTCGCCCACGTTGTGGGTGCCCAAGGATCGAACGAGATTCATGACCGTGCTGGCGGGAATCCCGTAGCGTGCGATTTCATCTTGCTTGATGCGAATCTGTAACAGCGGTTGTCCAGAGACCTGTTCAACCTTGACGTCTTCGGAACCAGGAATGGAATTGAGTGCCTTCTCAATCTCGCTGGCCTTTTCCACCATCAGGTCCAAATCGTCACCGTAAAGAATGGCGGCGACGTCGGAACGAACGCCGGAGATCATCTCATTCATTCGCATCTCGA
>JAGQPK010000055.1 GCA_020426755.1 Planctomycetales bacterium | reverse complement strand
AAGGTATCGTCAGATGAGGGTTAAAGAATTGGACCTGGGGCCTAGTTGAACTCGCCGCCGTCTGGTAACCTTCCGAGTTTACAAGTGCGGCGAGTTGGACAGCGACGCTGTGGTTCAACTGGCAAAACGGACTCCGATTATACTGAGAAACGGCGTTGGAGTGAGGGCCATGAAACAGGCAATTGCGGGCGTGACGGTGCCGGAGGACAGGGAAGTTACGGTGATGACGGTGTGGCCATCCGTCGCCGCGATGTCGTTGGGTGGCATCCCCCTAGGTACCATCCTGGGGCGGCTCTACGAGATTCCCGCCGGCTTCCACGTTTTCACATTAGGCAACCTGTTTGCGTTGCTGTCGATTCCATTGGCACTTGTGCTCTACTTCAAGCGAATCGGGCCATTCGTCGCCACTCGCTATCGTCTGACAAACCGCCGCGTGCTGGTGGAAACCGGCTTACTCGGCAAAGAGTCGAAGTCGATCGGACTCGACCAGTTCGACGCCATCGAGATCGTGGTACGCCCCGGCCAAGCTTGGTATGACGCCGGCGACTTGGTGTTCTGGCAAGGCAAAACGGAAAAGTTTCTGCTACCAGGCGTTTCTCGTCCGGTCGCTTTCCGCAATGTCTGCATGAAAACTCACCAAGGCTATGTCGGCGTGCAGCGAGCACTCGTGGGGAAGTAGTCCGATTGAGCGATTGAGGAATGATGATTGTTGATTTCTGATTTCTGAACGGGAATGGACTCACACGCGGCTCGTCTTAATTCCTCAATCAAAAATCCCAAATCAGCATTCCGAAATCAATCTCTGCGCCAGGACAGAACCGACGCTAACGCGTTGCGGAGAACTCCTCTGCATTGCGAACTACGCGGTTGGCAACGACTGCAGAATCAAACGCAGCGCCTTCGCACTTAACTCAATCGACTGCGAGGGAATCGGCTCCGCTTGCAGCGCGGCTTGTGCGGGATCGAGCGGCAGATGGACGAACATCGCGCGCGTCCTGAGATTCCTAGCCGTGATCAAATGGAGCGCGTAGTACAACGCCGCGTTGCAGAGGTAGGTGCCGGCGTGCCGCGAAGTTGCGGCCGGGATTCCTGCCTGTCGTAGCAGTTGGCATGTCGACTCTGCGGGCAGATCCGATGCGTAGGCCAGCGGGCCCTCGACAATCAACGGACGCGGCACTTCGTCGCGGTCACCTGTCACGGTGGCCAGATTGAGTGACACCGTTTCCAGTTCCAAGCGCGTTCGTCCAGGTGCTTGGCCGGTGAGAATTACGTAGTCGTAGTCGCCGACCAAATCGGTCGACAAGCGATCGAGGACGGCATCGAAATCGACCGGATACAGCCGCGTGGTGATTGCCGGCTGCGCGGGCAACTCACGTGTCATTTCGACAAGCGTCAACCAACTGGCATTCGTTTGCCACGGACCATACGGTTCGAATGCAGTCAATAGAACACGATTCATCGAGCAGCCCCCGCACGGGTCTCACCAGGCCGTCAGTTGTTCAAATTTTTGAGCCGATCAGAAACTACTTGCTAACCGGCATCTGGACGCAGCGAGTATACTCTGCTCGTCGCCCGTGAGGTGCTGGAAAGTCAAGCGGAATAAAAGACCGCTTACCGCATGTCGTGGTAGGTTTCATTCTTGAAACACACGACGTTAAATTACCTCCCGCCACGCATTTTTGCTTAAGATATTGAGAACCGCTACGAAGGATGCCGCTGCCCCAAGCGCGCGGCCCAGGCCTACCTAACTACAGCTAGAGGATTGTCATGTCGACTCGGCTTTTGAATTGCATCTGTTTCTTCGGCTGTCTCTGCTTTACCACACTGAGCACCACCTTCAGTCATGCCGATGATTCGATCTTCCCCGATAAGAACCTCGAAGCCGTCGTGCGCACTTATGTCTTTGAGAAGCGGAATAACGAAGAACCAATTACGGAAAAGGATGTCGAGAACCTGTCGACGATCAAAGGCGTCGGCAAAGGGATTAAGGATCTAACTGGTCTCGATAAGTGCGTCAGCTTGGCACTGTTGAACTTGGAGAACAACGAGATCAGCGACATCCAAGCAATCAAGGGACTTAAGAATCTGCAATCGGTGAACCTGGCCAAGAACCAAATCACCGACATCAGCGCAGTGAGCGAACTGACCAAACTGCAATACCTGCACCTGGCCAACAATCAGGTAACAGACCTGAAGCCATTGTCCTGGCTGGCCAACATGCGTTCGCTTTATCTTTCCAATAACAAGGTCAGCAATCTGGAACCGATTGCCGAGCTGACGAAGATCTGGTCACTCTATCTAGACGGAAATTCCGTGACTGATCTCAAGCCCTTGGCAAAGCTGAAGTGGTTGAGTTCACTCGACTTGCGCGACGACCAAGTCGAAGACATCGCTCCACTGAGCGAACTGACAGAACTGCGTCACCTGTTTTTGGAAGGCAACAAGCTCACGGACCTGGCCGTGCTGGTCGGAATGGCAGAAAAGGATGCCAGCGGCGAACAACGCTTCGCACCGTTCTGGAATCTGTATCTGGCAAACAACCCGCTCGACGATGCCAAGACCAAGCCGCAACTCGAACGCTTGAAGGAACTCGGTGCGCGGCTGCACATGGAACCGACGCCGCGTTAGCAGCGATCGAATATCGAATATCGAATATCGAATGTTGAATGTTGACGTAGGCAGTTCCACATTCAACATCTCGGTTCGCTAAACGGCCGACACTTCCACTGACTTGCCGCGTTTTTGCAGCGCGGCAGCAAGTTGAAGCTGCTGATCTGCCGTCAACGTCCAACCGGTCGCGCCAGCAGTCTCCTCGATCTGGTATGCCCGCTTGGCGCCACAGAGAGCGGCCGTGATCCCTGGCTGATTGATCGTCCAATTAACGACCAGTTGCGCAACCGTTTTGCCGGCCGACGTGGCAATTGTGCGGAGTTCGTCCAACAGATCCTGATTTTTCTGCCACTCTTCGCCGCGAAACATTGCGTACTTCGGCCGCCCATCGCCTGGTTGAAATACGTGGTCTCGCGCCAGCTTGCCGGCGAGCAACCCCTTCATCAACGGCCAGTACGGCACGACTGCGACACCATGCTGACAACACCATGGCACAAGCTCACTTTCAATGCCGCGTAACAACATGTTGTACGCTGGCTGTACGGCGGCCAGCGGGCAGACTTCGTGAAATTGCTGAGTATCCGCGAGTGACAGGTTCGAGACACCCACGGATCGCGTGAGTCCCGCTGCTTTGAGTTGTGCGAATTCGGCGGCAGTCTCTTCGATGGGCGTAACGCCATCGGGAGCATGCAGATACAGCAGATCAACGTGATCCATGCCCAAACGGCGCAAACTCGTTTCGCACTCACTGCGGATTCGAGCCGGCGAGGCATCCATCGCACGAGAACCGTCATCTTTCCAATGTATGCCGGCCTTCGTTGCAATCACACAGCCGTCACGATTGGCACGCAACACGTCGCCGATCAAGCGTTCGCTTTCACCGTCTCGCCCATAGCAGAACGCCGTGTCAAAGAAATTGATGCCCTGATCAAACGCCGCCAGCAACGTGCGGCGACTATCCTCGGGATTCACATCGACACTCGTCATGCCAGATATCGGCCAGCAACCTAAGGCGACCGGTGTAACCTCAATTCCAGAGTTTCCTAACGCTCGCTTTTCCATGACGACGACTTCATTTATCCGAGTTATCGTGGTACCTACTACTAGCTCGCAGCATAACGTTTTTGGAGTGCGGCCGCGCAGCTGCCGCTTTCGAATGTGCCCCTTTGTTCCGAACGACCGCTGACGCTCTAATCTCAACCGAGACCGCCCCGAAACGTCGCCGACATGCTCGGGCGGAAGCGGCGCCCATCGCCACACGCCAAATCCCTTCCGTTCCGTTGCGTTCAGCTTGGCGAAAAGCGATAGCTGCGCGATCGCACTCCAAAAGGAAGATTTCAACGCGTTGATTGACCCTCCCCGAGAATCTGACTACTATCGAGGGCAGACAACAACCCACAACAGGGAGCCTGTCATGAAGGCTTGGTTGCTAAGCCTGGCATTCGTGTTCGCATCGACGTGCATTTCGTCAGCCGAGGAAATCCGCTTGCATTTGCATGGCAGGATCGACGAATTGAGTACGACTGGATTCTCGCCCGCTCTACTCGAAGCTGGTCGTGAGGTTGATTTGTCACTGACAATCGACACGGATCAGTTGATTAAGCCGATTGCGTTTCCAAATCTAACTTCGGGAAGCATTTCGCGAGCCGACCGACCGTCGCGAGTCACTGTGGACGGTGCGACACTTGAATCGATCCGAGAGTACGAGGGCGTCTCTTATGGCGACGGAACCTGGCTGCAATATTCGTTTGACGTCGCAAGCGCCCCGCTGCTGGGATTCGAGGAGAACGTTTTTTCTCCTCAAGTCACGGTGACTTTCCGCCCTCGCGGAGGTGCCCAATTAGAACCATTCGACTTCGAACGAACGATTGATGCTTCCGAGTGGTCATCGTTGACGGCCGACTTCAAGATCTCATGGACTTCGTCAGTCGTACTTGGCTCATATCCGCCGCCACCATCACCGAGCTTCATCGCAGTCGGACATGTTTCCGATCTACAAGTCGTGCCGGAACCGAGCAGCCTTAGCCTGGCCACTGCGGCGGCGCTGTTGGGCTTTGGTTTTCGCCGCGTTCGGCGTGACGCACGCCCTATTTCGAAGTAACGCAGTTCTTCACAACGGAAGTTCGCCGCAACGCGTTAGCGTCGGTTCTGTCCTGGCGCTGACATTGATTTCGGAATGCTGAATTCGGAGTTCTGATCTTCGAATGACCACAAACCGTAGGCGGGTTCATTCTCATTCAAAAATCAGAAATCAAAAATCATCATTCCTCAATCGTACGCCCGTGAGAACCGCGGCTAACGCCTTTCGGCGAACTGGCTGTTGAAGTTCCCCGAACTAGTCCCGCTACGCAATTGCCGACATCGCATCGTCGTCGACATGCTCTACCGGATGGCTCGGATGCACTTCTTGCCCGACGAGTTCGGAGTAGATGCGGTAGAACGTGGGAATCATGACCAGCACCAGCGCGGTAGTCATCATCAGACCGAAGCCTAAACTGGTCGCCATCGGGATGAGTAGCTGTGCTTGGAAGGAGCGTTCCAGCAAGATCGGCAGCAGGCCCGCAATCGTCGTCGCACTCGTTAGCAACACGGGCCGGAAACGTCGGCGCCCGGCATCGATTAACGCAGCGTCTAAGTCTTCTCCCGGCTTCACGCGATGATTGATGAAGTCGATCAACACAATCGAGTCATTGACCACCACACCCGTCAGCGCAACCAGTCCGAAGAAGCTGAACAGTGTAATCGGTAGTCCCATGAAGGCGTGGCCGAGAATCGCGCCGATGATGCCGAACGGAATCACGGACATGATTAGGAAAGGCTGCAGATACGCTTTGAACTCGAGCGTCAACAAGACAAACATAGCCAACAACGCGACGACAGTGGCAACCATCAGGCTGCGAACGGATTCCTGCGTCTGTTCCTGCTGACCTTCCCACCGCACCGAGACACCCTCATACCCGCGCAACAACTCCGGCATGTATTCGGCCTGCAGCTCCGCCACGATGGCACGTGCGTTACCTTTCGCTTCGTCCACGTCGGCGGAAATCGTGATCGACCGCTTCTGTTCGATACGATTGATTTCCGAATAACCGCGGACGACTTCGACTTCAGCAACTTCAGTAATCGGTCGTTCAACACCGTCATTCGTGCGAATCCAGATGTCGTTGAAATCTGCCAATGAACGTCGGTCGCTCTTGGGATAGCGGACCATCAACTTGACTTCGTGACGTCCCCGCTGCAAACGCATGACTTCCGCACCGTAGTAGTTGGAGCGCAATGTGTCGGCGATATCGCCCGTTGTAACGCCCAACGACTGTGCGTCCTCTTTTACGCGCACACGGTATTCCCACTTACCGGGCCGCGAATCGTCATCGATATCAAAGAGCGCTTTGTAAGTTGCCAGCTTTTCCTTGCACTTCTCAACGGCGGCTTCCAACGCGGCGAAGTTCTCCGCTTGAGCCAGCAGTTTGAATTCGAGCGGCTTGCCGCCCGGACCAAAGTTCGGTGTGCCAAAGGTCAGGCTTTCCGCACCGGCAATCTCTTTCACCTCATTGCGCCACTCGGTGATGATCGTGTTGCTGTGCACGTCGCGCTCGGTGGTATCGATGAGCTCCACTTGGATGGCTCCCGTGTGTCCGCCCGCAGAAAAGCCCTCGCGCATGGCATTCCCGTCGGCCAACACGGTACCTACCGTTCGGTGCACGGTACGGATCAGTTTCGTACCACCGCCCAAACGTTTCTCGACGGCCAGCAATCCGTCCAGCATCCGTTTGGTCGCAGCATCCGTGACCGCCTGTGGCGTGCCATCGGGAAAGGCCACCGTGGCCCGAATCTGATTGCTATCAAGCTTAGGAAACACGACGAATGGAATGAGCCCCGCGCGGACGAAGCCTGCCGCCAACAATAACATCGATACGGCAGTCGCCACCGTCGTCCAACGATACTCCAACGAGATGCGCAATAACGGCACGTAAACGCGATCGATGAAACTCTCGAGCCGTGCGGTGGCGAATCGATTCACCTTCTCCGAAAAACGGATGATGAAACTTAACGGATGGAAAAAGTAGGCGAAGGCGCGAAACAAGAGATTATCATCGTGCGCTAAGTGATTGGGTAACACGAACATGCTCTCGCACAACGAAATCATAAGCATGGCAATTACCGCCAACGGCATCACCGCAATAAACTTGCCCATCACTCCGCTAACGAAGAACAGCGGACAGAAAGCAATCACGGTCGTGGCCACGGAAGCTAACACGGACGGCATCACCTCAATCGTGCCCTGAATGGCCGCCTGCAAGGGCGGCAATCCGCTTTGCCTCGTCGCATAAATATTCTCGCCAACGACAATCGCATCATCAACGACGATGCCAAGCGCCATCAGGAAGGCAAACATGGATAGCATGTTTAGCGTCTGACCAGAGAGCATCAGAATCCCGCCGGCACCTAACAGCGACACCGGGATGCCGACGGCGACCCAAAACGCCAGCTTGATCTCAAGAAAGACCGCCAACACGAGGAACACCAGAATCAACCCCATCGTGCCGTTGGAGATGAGCATGTTAAGACGGTCTTCAACATCGACGGATTGATCCGCCCACGCCTTCGTCTCGTAACCACCTGGCAATTTCACTGTCGCAGCGTAGTTACGCACATCGGCTGCCATCTGCAGCAAGTCTTCACTTTTCGTACGCTGGATATCGAGCACCAATGCCAAACGGCCATTGACTTCGCTCAAGAATGACTTATCGCGGAACTCATCGCGTACGTTACCGACATCGCCAATCGTCAGTACACTGCCGCCCTGATCAGTGATTAAAGGCAACTTCGCGATCTCCAGACCGATTAGCCGCTTGTCTTCACCGCGCAACAGAATCTCTTCGCCTTTGCCTCGAATGGTTCCACCTGGCACCTCCAAGTTTTCACGGCGGACGATGGCGGCAACTTGCTGAAGTGAAAGGCCGTACTTACGCAAAGTCGACTCGTCGATCTCGATGTCGATTTGATACTCCGGCACGTCCATGACTTCAACTTGAGCCACCGTCTTCAGCTGCAGCAGTTCATCGCGCACGTGCTCCGCGACACTGCGCAGTTCGAGCATGTCGTCCTGCGTTCGATCCGCCGGCGCCATCACGGCCAATTTAATGGCAGATTCTCGAAACGTAATCTGCTGGACTTCTGGATCTTCCGCCAGCTCGGGAAAACTAGGGATGCGGTCAACGGCGGAGCGAACTTCGCTAACGACCTTCTGCACATTCTTGACGTCGGCATGTAGTTCTAGGACAACACTGCCGGACCCCTCACCTGCGACAGAGGTCATCTTCTTGATGCCGTCAATCGACTGAACGGCTTCTTCGATCTTTTGACAGATGCCTTGCTCGACCTCTTCTGGACTGGCACCCGGATAGAGAACTTGCACCAAGACAATTTCCAACTCAAACTGCGGAAACGTCTCGCGACGCATCATCATCAAGCACCCCAACCCCACCAACAGCACGGTGACGGTTAGAGTATTCATCGCCGGGGCGTTAGCAATGGCAGAACGAATCCACTGTCTCATCGTTCGATCTCCCGCGGCTTGGTCGAATCCGGCAACGAGTCCGCATGGCGTTCGACGCGATCTGTTTCGCCGGCAACGTCATCGTTCGCTGCCGCTTCGTCAGACGCCGTCGACGTCGTGCGGACCTCCATGCCCTTGACCGCCATCACCAACGGCGACGTGACAACTTGATCGCCAGCGTGTACGCGTGAGTAATTGGCAAATAGATCGACGTGGTCTGCATGCGCCTGGGCAACTTTCACGTCGAGCCAATCGAGCTTGTTGTCTCGCACGATCCAGATTTTGTTGCCCGGTCGGAGTGCCGTCACCGGTACTTGCACAAGCGGCTGATTCGCAGGCACTTCGATGTGGACTGTTACGAATGAGCCCCGCAACAGAGCGGGAGGCCCTGACAAACCGGATGACGTAATATTGTCACTTGCGTTTACGCCTTGATCAAGCACGCCGTGCCAGCGTCCTTGATTGGGCTTGTCGACGATTGCGATGCAGGGCACAGTGCGCGTGGCCGTGTTAAGTTGAGCGCCGTCATAGCGGGAAAGAGTTGCATCCCACACGAAGCGGCTACCATCAACTTCTATGGCCACTTCAATCGGCAGCTGGGGGAGCTCGTAACTGGCCCCCCGAGATACGCTAATCGGTTGTGCCGTTGAAGTAGAGGTCGTTCGACGCGACGCCGCGCTCTCCCAAATCCATCGCAATTGATCGAACCGTAGATCGAAGCGAACTTCAACCTGACTGGTATCCTCCATGTGCAACAAAAGGTTGCCAAGTTGCACGAAATCATCTTGCTCGACCAAATCCGACGTGATGATGCCGTCGATCGGTGCGACAATATCGCACCGTTTGCGATCAAGCACGGCACGTTCCAATTCAACCGCCAATCGATCCTTTTCAGATATGTGGCGCCCGCGTCGCGTATCGAGCAGACGTATTTGGTTGCTGAGCGTCTGCATGGTGTTTTCGGCTTGTATGCGAGCACGCTGGGAGTTATCCAGCGCCGATTGCGACACTGCCTGCCGTTCGCGAAGTTGCTCGTAGCGTGCTAACTCTCGTCGCTGCAGGTCAAGATCCGTTTCGGCCAACTTCAAGAGTTGTTCCGTATTACGCCGCTCGACATCCACCTCTTCAATACTGACTTCCGTCTGTTTCAGCATTTCCTGGATACGACGGACTTCGAGATCGTAATCACGCGGATCAATCGTCAGTAGTTTCGTGCCCTCAGTGACGAAGTGCCCAGCCTGACAAACCTCATTCTTCTCGACGATCCGGCCAGCAACCTGCGCGGCCAAGCGAATCTGACGAGATGGAATCACTTCACCATCCGCTTCCAGCGTCAAATGATCGTCTGACAACACTGCGGCACTGCATTCGACCAGCGGAGCCGCCTTCTGCGCGGGCGTCGTATCCTGCTTTTTGTGTAGTGAACTTAGCGCCGCAAATCCAGCGATGCCAACGGCCAGAACACCGAAGAAGGGTAGATTCTGCGAACTTCTTGAACCGCGACTCGCTGACGCCGACGGTGCATTTCGCGTGAGTGATGAGGAAGTCAAGCTTGGTGCTCCTGCTTCAGTAATTGATCTGCGTTGTCTGCCTTCGCACGATTCACGATTGAATCCGTGCGCGAGTATTCCGCCAGTGCCGATTTCGTGAATCTCCAAACGTGTTCCGCCAACGAATCCGCGTCGAAATGTTCCGCCCGCTCCACTTCCTCAATCATCAGATCAACGACTTGTTGATGAGCCGCGTAGAACACACACTGGCCGATGACGCTGAATCCAATTTGATGGATCTGAGGATCGCTCGCCCCGCACGGCAGCAGTTGTTGGATGAGCTCCGTCAACACGTTGAAAAATGGCGCAAACCCTTCCTGAACTAGTTCGCGTGCTGCTCCCGAAGGTTCGATGATTTCGCGCAAGATCAGCTTCATTTGCCATTCACCCTGCGCCGGACTGATCAGCCGCCGGATAAACGTGTGAATGAGCCCGCGCAGCCGCTCGTCAGCAGGAGTCGATTCCGTCCACTTGGGCAGCGGCCACCGCTCCTCCAACAAGTCCCGCGCATGCTTGACGGCCTCGATATAAAGCCGTTCCTTGTCGCCAAAGTAGTAGTTAACGGCAGCAACATTCACCCCCGCCGCCTCGCAGATGCGACGGATTGTCGTGCTCTGGTATCCGTCTTTAGCAAAGATCGGCCCAGCCACTTGCAGAATGTGCGCTCGCGAATCAGCTCGGGTCATAGTTCAGCACACGAAACACGCGATTCAAACAGCTGTTTAAACGGTAGATTGTAGGCCGATCCCGGAATTGGACAAGGCGAGTCGCGGGGAATTTTGAATGTTGAATCTCGAATTCTGAATGTCGAATGTTGAAGTACGCAGGCACGCGGATTTCCGAGCGAGAATGGCATTCGTTGCGAAATCCACGTCCGCGGTTAGCTCCGACGTCAGCGTGAACCGCGGCTGGCGCCTTTCGGCGAACTGCGTGCATTCGACATTCAGAATTCGAAATTCGATATTCGATATTCAAAATTCTTTCGCCCGTTTCAGATTCCAAACAGCTCTCGACTGTTATTCCTCGTCGCCGCTGCCAACTCAGCGAGCGATTCCCCGCGCGCATCCGCCAAGCATTGAGCCGTGTTCACGACCAGCGCAGGATGATTGGGGCGGACACCGCGATGAGGGTGAGGTGAAAGATAGGGCGAATCGGTTTCGATGAGAATTCGATCGAGCGGCAGACCAGCGGCAACCGCTCGGAGCTCAGTCGACTTGGGGTACGTCACCATACCGGCAAAACTGATGTGCAAACCGATTTCGATACATTCAATTGCTCCTGGCAAATCCCCGGTATACGAATGCATCACTCCTCGCAGCGGGCCGCGTTCGCGAGCTTCGCGCAACATGATGAGCACATCTTCTTGGCATTCACGCATGTGCACGATGAACGGCAAGTCCCGTTCTTGAGACAATCGCAAGTGGCGATCAAAGTAATCTTGCTGCAGTTCGAACGGGCAGTCATTCCAATAACGATCGAGCCCAGTTTCACCCAGCGCAACTACTTTCGGTTGACCTGCGAGTTCGACGATTTGCGCCCAATCCGTTTCGGCGGCCTCGGCGCAATAATTGGGCTGAATTCCAACGGCCGCGGAGATCGGCGCATGCTCCATCGCCAGCTGCTGCACCGCCCGACTTGAGGACAGCGTCGTACCGACGGCAATCATCGCGACCACGCCGGCAGCACGCGCATCGGCCAAGACCTCATCGAGCTTGACGATCAGTCGTTCATCATCCAGGTGCGCGTGTGTATCAACCAATTCAATGGAGTTCGACATCATGTCACTTGGCATTTCCTGCCCCCTGTTCCGTTTACCACGAAGTCACGGAGAACACGAAGCAATGCATTGAATGCCTGCCGGACTGCGTAAGTTGCAATTCGAACGCACACATCTAGATTTTTCAACCGACATTTCTAGTTTTAGCGCTCGACTACATGCACTTCGTTACTTCGTGGTAAAACCACGTGTGCCGTACAACGCCGCCGCTCTCACAATCCCAGCTACATCTTCAAGAGCCGGCGATCCGAGATGTATTGCTCGGCGGTCTCCTGACTGATGCGTCCCGCGCTCCACAGACGACGGATGCTTTCATCTAACGTCACCATGCCGTCGTTGCGCCCAGTTTGAATGTTCGTGTCGATCGTTTCCAGTTTTCCAAGTCGAATCGCGCTGGCGATGGCCGAGTTATTCACAAGTACTTCCAAGGCCAGCTCGCGTTTCTCATCTGCCGAGCTTGTCAGCAGATGCTGACTGATGATCGCGCGTAGACTCATCGACAACAGCGAGCGAATTTCATTCTGAACTGATTGAGGAAACAGATCGACGTAGCGCGAGATTGCCCCCTTGGCATCGCGCGTATGCAACGTCGAAAACACGAGGTGGCCGGTCTCGGCGGCGCTAAGTGCCATCTGGGCCGTCTCACGATCACGGATTTCGCCCACCAGAATCACATCGGGGTCCTGACGCAGGCCAAACTTCAAACCGTCGGCGAAGGACGTCACATCGCGCCCGACTTCGCGCTGCGTCACGAGCGACCCTTGCACCGGTGGGAACCGATACTCGATGGGCTCTTCAACTGTGATGATCCGTTTGCCGCCAAGCTGATTCAATTCGTTGATTAGCATCGCCAACGTCGTCGTCTTCCCCGCACCGGTTACACCGGCCACGAGGACCAGACCGTTGCGAGTCCCGATCAGTCGATGCGCCAAATCTTGCGGAAAGCCGGCCCAACTGAAGTTAGGAATGTCCGCGGCAATCACGCGAAGACACGCACCCCAATGGCCCTCGGCCAAAAACAGATTGACGCGAAATCGTCGAGGCCGCTCTCCTATCATTAACTCGACTGCAAAATCGAGATCGGAACCGGTCGCCAATCGAGCGCGCAAGTGCTCTGGGCACAGCTCGTCAATTACCCGTCGAACGTCTTCGTCCATCAGCACGTCGGTTCCGCCAAGTGGCACCAGGCGTCCGTGAATCCGCAATGTCGCCGGATACCCCGTCACGAGATGCAAATCAGACGCTTGTTGCGCCACCGCCTTGTCAATCCAGTCCAGCAATTGTTCGTTAGTCATGGAGATTCTCTCTCGCGACACGTGCTGTGATGCACCCGCGCTCCCGCCGGAGCTTTTCGTGCTGAACATTCAACCCGAGTGCGCAACAATCCGACCGGAGATAGCGGACGAGATCGCGCAGGGAATGTAGCCCCAGGCTCCCGAGTCAGCTCGCCGATGGGCACTAGTCCAATGGCACTCATCTTAGATCCACTCGCGCCGTCCCTCCCGCCATGAACTCTCAACTGCCTTGAATCGCGCAGTGCGGGAGGGGGATTCAGGGGGAGGGCGACAATCGCGAAGTTGTTACCGGCACAGAGGCCTTCTCCGCCTACGATGAGTCAAGCACAGCGTCCGTTGTGGTTCCCTCCCCCTGCCCCCTCCCGGTGTCGAATCGCGCGAAGTGGAGGCCATCGACGGGAGGGGGAACTACGCGCCTTTTTCTATCCTGAAATCTAAACTGAGTGCCATTGGGCTAGAGCCTATCGG
>JAGQPK010000559.1 GCA_020426755.1 Planctomycetales bacterium | reverse complement strand
GGGAAGATTTCGACAACGACGGCGATCAAGATCTGTATGTCGCGAACGATTTCGGTCGTAACAACCTGTACCGCAATGACAGCGGACAGTTTGTCGACATTGCGAACACAGTCGGAGTCGAAGATCAGGCGTCCGGGATGTCGGTAAGTTGGGGCGATTTCAACCACGATGGAAACATGGACGTTTACGTCAGTAACATGTTTTCCTCAGCCGGAAACCGCATCACGTATCAGCCTCAATTCAGCCAGGGAGTAGCTAACGCGACGATCGAAAAGCTACGTCGCATGGCCCGTGGCAATACTCTGTTTGTTAACGAGACGGCGCCGAATGGTTCGCGCGTCGTATTTCGCGACTTAAGTGAAGACCTTGGCGTTACGATGGGTCGTTGGGCGTGGGCATCCAAGTTCGTCGACTTGAACAACAATGGCTGGCAAGACTTAGTGGTGGCCAACGGCTACCTGACGAACGAGCGGCCGAATGATTTGTGAAGTTTCGTTTGGCGACAGGTCGTGTCGCGTTCACCACGCACTACCACGGACGCCAAGTCGCTGGCCGAGTATCGAACGGCTTGGCAAGCGACGATGCAGTTGCTGAGGTCCGGCAATTCATTTAGCGGCCACGAACGCAACTGCGTATTCTTAAATGATCGTGGCCAGCATTTCGCGAACATCTCCGCGATCTCCGGACTTGGCTTTCCAGACGATGGTCGAGCCGTCTGCGTGACGGACTGGGATCAAGATGGCGACCTAGATCTCTGGCTTGGCAATCGCAGTGGCCCACGGTTGCGTCTGATGCGCAATGAACTTAGTCAATTCCAGCCGCAATCCAGTTCACGTTTCGTGGCGTTTCGCTTGCGGGGCACTCGATCAAATCGCGATGCAATTGGCGCTCGTGTAACCGTGGTCGCGCGCACGGCGAATGGCACGCCCGTCCGGTTAATTCAGACGCTAAACGCGGGTGACGCATATTTGTCACAATCAAGCAAATGGATCCACGTCGGTCTAGACGGCACCGAACACATCGACACGGTCACCGTGCGCTGGCCCACAGGCATTGTCGAACAGTTCTCCGGAATTGCAGCAGGACACCGCTACGACTTGGTCGAAGAATCTGGCGTCGCCGTCGCACATGCGTCACGCCGCGCCACCGCGGTACTGCAGGTTGCTAACGAGAAACCAGACGCTCCGTCCGTAACGCCACGGACTTATTTTTCCAATCGGCTGCCGCTGCCTGTGCTACCGATCCGAAGTGCAGCAGGCAACGTCTTGGACAGTGAGTCAGACAGTGAATCAGACAGTGAGTTAAACGGCGCAGAAACGTCACTACAACTCGCGGCCCGGCCGACACTGCTTGTGCTTTGGGCCAGTTGGTGTACTCCGTGTTTGGCCGAACTATCCGCGTTGGCGACTCATCAAGCAGAGCTACAGGACGCCGACTTGGAACTAGTTGCGATCAGCTTGGATGGTCTGGATAGCGAACATGACACATCGATGCTCGATGCACGACAACGGCTGCAGGAGCTGCACTGGCCAGGCCGGTCAGTCGTTGCCACAAACCGCTTGCTGCGCAAACTTGAATTCACATCCGGAATGGTCTTCAATCGCGAACAGCCAATTCAACTCCCGGCCAGCATCCTTGTTGACGCACGTGGAGCCATCGCCGCCATGTATCGCGGCGCGGTCTCCTTCGAAACGTTGGCGAACGACCTCAGGCTGCTCGACAAACCGTTGACCGAGAGACGTCAACTTGCCGCGACACTCGGTGGGCGTTGGCTAAATCCGCCGCGAGTACTCCTGCTGCGGGCAGTGGCTGAACAGTATGAACGTGCCGGGTTTACCGATGACTATCAACAACTGCTCGCGCAAGAAACCGCCGAGCTAACACACATGCGTCAGACTACGAAGTCAACTGGTGAACTCAGTGCGTTGATTCACCGAGAGGCGAATGCCAACTTTGAACTGGCCTTGGCTTTCGTTTCCAGCGGAGAGTATGCGCGGGCGGCAGCACACTTCGGGCACACGTTGGAATTGGAACCGAACCATGCTGAAGCAATCAGCAATTTGGGAAGTCTATTCGCGCAGGCCAAGCAATGGAACCGCGCCATTCCGCTCTTGGCCCAAGCCGTTCAGCTTAGTCCCGACTCCATCGATGCCCGCGCAAACCTTGCCATTGCACTCAGTACGTCTGGCGATCATCGTCGAGCTATCCCCTTTTTCCAGAGGCTGCTTGAGCTACAACCGGGCAATGCAGAATTCGCCGCGCGGTTAGGGCGTTCTCAGTTGGAGCTCAAGGATTTCGCCGGTGCCCAAGCAGCATTCGAACTCGCCTTGCAGAGTAAGCCCGACGATGCGCGAGTTTTATTCAGCCTCGCTTGGCTGCTAAGCACATCGACGGATGCACAGCTTCGCAACGGCCACCGCGCCGTCGAATTGACACGACATTGGCTCGATTTAGCCAATGACAAAGACGCAATCGCTTGGTCGGTACTGGCAGCAGCCCAGGCAGAAGTGGGCGATTTCCCTGCGGCCAATCAAGCATTGGACAAGTCGCTGCAACAATCTTCTACGCCGGCAGTCGTGCGTCGCTTTGCAGAACGTTACCGAAACCATTTTCAGCGCCAAGCGGCCATTCGTGACGATGACGGCGTGTATCCGTGAAGAGAGTACTTTGGCCTAGCTGCGATATTTTGCTGTCGCAAGACTCTCGTACAGTTGGCGCTACAAGGCGTTGCCAGCACCGACGACTATCATGCAATGGCCTAGATCCACACCAAGTTCCGTGTCTGGTCGAGTTACAGGGTGTGACTGTGGTGCAGGCGACGATGAGAGATATGGATCGTAAGCGAGTGGTGGGTCGTTGACAAGCTTTCGCGGATACAGCACAACGACGGCTATGAATGCAACTATCAGCAAGCGTCTGCACGTTCTCGGCCGCAAGAACCACGGCAAGACAACCCTCGTCGTCCAATTAGTCAGCCAGCTGTCGCAACGCGGCTTACGTGTCGGCACCATCAAACACACGCACCATCAGCATGAACTGGATACGCCAGGCAAGGATTCGCACCGGCATCGCGAAGCCGGGGCGGAGTGTGTCGGCATCTTGACACCATCTTGGAGTGCTGCCTTCTGGGGTTCCCCGCTGGCGGATGCAGGCGACGAGCGTTACGAATCGTTTGCGCCAATGATGGCCAAATGTGATCTGGTATTGGTCGAAGGCGATACACAGACGCGCGCGGCCAAGATCGAGGTTTGGCGAGCCGCAGTCGGTAGCGATCCAATCGCCGCCCAGGATGACAGCGTGCTGGCAGTTGTCAGCGATGATGTGCCTCAGGTCAATTGCCCGATCTTCGGTCGCGAAAACCTCGACACGCTGATCGCTTGGATCTTGGCACGGCGCTAGTAAGCGGTCGGGCCGTTGGTCTTTGATCGTATGTCGCCACGGGCTCTCAGCGCTGCGGACGGAGCGCGGCAATCCGCAGGGGCGCTGCCCGGAACCCACGCCTACACGTGATGACAGCGGATACCGGCATCCCCTACTGACGCACGGAGAGATGCCGTGTTGCTCTCGTGTCACGGCCAATGTCAACGCTAGCGCAAACTCGCATGCTGACGTCTGCTACCGCAACAACTGTTGCCGCAGATCCAACTGAATTTGTTTCCGCCCACGTTACCGCTAGCAGCGGAAACTATTTCCATTTCCTGCGGCATGTCGCAAAGTCAGCACAATCCATTTGATCTGCAAAGCCGGTCATCTCGATATAACCGGAAAAGTTTGACGCGCGCGGCACTTGGTTTGCCAATCGTCTGCTTAGTTCCAGGAGGAGAACACAATGCTGACAGGTTTGTACAGCGCTGCGTCTGGTTTGCAGGCGGCCGAACGGATTCACGATGTGATCGCAGAGAACCTTGCGCACCTGAACGTGCCTGGTTATCGCGGTCAATCGATAGCAACGCAAACGTTCGAACAGGCCATGCAAGGCGCGCTCGAGCGACCGTCGCCCGAAGGCCATGGTGCCGTTGTCGCGCAGATTGCGACGGACTTCACCCCGGGAGCCACAGCTCAAACCGGTCGACCACTTGACGTTTCGATCAGCGGCGACGGCTTCTTTGAAGTCGCCGGTCCCAACGGACCTCTCTACACACGCAATGGCGTATTCCAGGTCAACCAGGATCGCCAGATCGTCACATCGGATGGCTTGGTC
>JAGQPK010000558.1 GCA_020426755.1 Planctomycetales bacterium | reverse complement strand
CAACAGGTACGCCAAGTCGCGGGACAGATCGCGGCGCGAGCGGCCGGCGCCGGCGGTTCGAACGATAAAGCCGAGGCCTTTGGGCGGGTTCAAGTCACGCAGCGCGTCGCGGAGTCGTTTGCGATCGTCCTCGTCATCGATCTTGCGTGAGACACCGATGCGACCGAGCGCCGGCATCAACACGAGGTAGCGGCCGGGGATGCTGATGTAGGTGGAGAGCGTCGGGCCTTTGGAGCCAATACCTTCCTTGATGACCTGGACGAGCACCTCGTCACCACGCTTGAAGATCTCTTGAATCGGCGGCTTGAAACGCGGTCGTGAGCTATTGCGAAAACGCTTGCTGTTCCGATCGCGGCGACCACGACGACTGGAATCATCATCGTCGTCCTCGTCCTCCTCGTCCCGTTCGTCGTTCTCCAGTTGAGCGGGATCGTAACCGCCTTGGCGATAGTATTGAGGCTCGACGTCGCTAATGTGCAGGAAGCCGTTGCGGCCAACGCCGAAGTCGACGAAGGCGGCCTGGATGCTCGGTTCGAGATTAACAACCTTGCCTTTGTAAATGTTCCCGACGTAATTGTCCTGGCTGGCTCGTTCTGTGTAGAGCTCTTCGAGGCTACCGTCTTCGACGATGGCGATGCGGCATTCTTCCGGCTGCGCCACGTTAATCAGCATTTCTTTTTTCATATCAGTCCCTTCGGTGCGACCATTGGATGGTTGGTGGCGTGAGACGTGAAGGGAAGGGCGTGGGGGTCAATGTGAGCATCCTTAGGTCCGGGACGAAGGGGCTGTCAAGTGGACGGCAGTGCGAGTCAGCCACAATCCATGCGATTCCAGGTCGCCAAGGCCGAGTGCCTCGAGGATTTCTCGGGGGCGAGCCTGTGCTTCGCGAACCGCGCTGAGGGTGAAACGCAGTCGATCCCCGTTGACCTGTGCTGACACAAGTGTGTCACGCAGGTTGATGGGGACGGACCGACCGTCACGTTCGATCAGGTACTCTTGCTTGCCTAGCAGTTCGACGATGGCTTGCTGGGCAGCTTCACTTCGTGTGGATGGCAGAGGGATCTCGTAGTCCGCTCGATCGACTTGAGGCTTTGGCGTGTTCACGTCCAAAGTCCGAACGTCGGTGATCTCCAATCCCTCCGGGGAATGCTCGACAAGACGCATCCGCGCGGCTTCTTCACTGACGGGTTCCGCCAACAACGCTTCGACCCATTCCGCTTCGCCTTGGATACCGAGCGCGAGTGCGGAGGGGAAATTGATGCGCGGATGGGGATGAAACCCTTCGCTCATCGCCAATGGCAGACAGGCTCGGCGAAATAGTCGCTCGAACGCGCGCGCCAAATCGCGATGACTGATCAGTCTCAAGTCACCAAATTTGCGAAAACGAATTCGTAGTTTCTGTCGACTCATTCAAGTTTCTGCTCGGCCGGGGTGCGGCACGAGCGTTTTGCGGACAGTGACTCGAACGTGTCGTTCGAGCCGACTGCCCGTTGATTCAACGTGTGGACTCGGCGGTCTGCGCCATGACCGCGAGCAGTTCTTGTTTCAAGTAATCGTTCACTTCCATCGCGGTGTCCAACCGCAACGCTCGTTCTGCCACCGCTTCACATTGCGCCAAACTCACGCGGCGACAGACATTCTTGATTTCGGGCACGGCCATCGGCGGCACGCTCAGGTAACGCAGCCCCAAGCCGATCAGCACCATGGTAAACATCGGGTTGGAGCTCATCTGGCCACAGAGCGACGTATGTACCCGATGTTCATCGCCGGCATTCACGATCTGTTTGATCAGCTGGAGAATGGACGGATCGCCCGCATTGTACAGCGACGCGACCTCGCGGTTGCTTCGATCAACGGCCAAGGCGTACTGAATTAGGTCGTTCGTGCCGATGCTGAGGAAATCCACTTCACGGGCGAAGCGATCGATCAACAGGGCGGTTGCGGGGACTTCGACCATCATGCCGATCGGCAGATCGCGATTGTAAGCGATGCCCGCTTCATCGAGGTCTTCCATCGAATCGCGCAGGACCACTTTCGCTTGTCGCAATTCGGACAGCGTGCTGATCAATGGGAACATGACGCGGACATCGCCATGAACGCTGGCACGTAGGATGGCGCGAAGTTGCGTGCGGAAGCCGGCGAGATTCTTCAGCGACAGGCGAATGCTGCGCAGGCCAAGAAACGGATTGCGTTCGTTTTCCGAGCGAGGGCTGAGCCCCATTTTGTCGGCGCCCAAGTCGAGTGTGCGGATCACGACGGGGCGGCCGTTCATCGCTTGGACGACGCGCAGATATGCCTGATAGTGCTCGTCTTCCGACGGTTCGTGTCCGCTTCCCAGATAGAGGAATTCGGTTCGATACAGCCCGATGCCGTTGGCACCGCGCGCCAAACAGGCGTCGACCTCGCGCGGAAACTCAATGTTGGCCATGATCGCGATCTTTTGCCCGTCGAGCGTTTCGGCGGGTAGATCGCGAAGTGTTTCGAGTTGAGCGGCTTGGCTCCGCTGCTGCTCGGCCTGTTGCCGATAGGACGCCAAGGTCGCATCATCGGGATGCAGGATGATCCGACCGCGGTCGCCGTCGACGATCAACATGTCGCCACCCGACACTTCGTTCAAAAACGCGCCGGCGCCCACAACGGCCGGGATCTCCAGCGCCTCGGCAACAATCGCGGTGTGTCCGCCCGGCCCACCGATTTCGGCAGCGAAGCCCCGCACAAAATTCGTGTTGAGATTCGCCGTTTCGCTGGGTGTCAGATCATGCGCGACGACGATGACTTGCGAGCTGAGGTGAGCGAGATCTTCCCGCTTGCCACCGAGCAATTCGCGGAGCAGACGCTTTTCGATGTCGAAGATGTCATGGGCCCGCTCGGCCATATGCTGGTTTTCCAGGTTCTGGAAGACCTTGGCGTAGCGACGGAGCGTGCGGCTAACGGCGTATTCGGCCGAATACTGACGCTGACTGATCAGCGAGGAAATCTCCGTCTGTAGGCGCGCATCGCGCAACATCTGGTGCTGAGCGGAGAAGATCGCACCATATTGTTCGCCCAATTGGACGGCGACGGCTTGGCCGTACTGTTCGAGTTGTATTGCGACCGCTTCTACCGAAGCTTCGAGGCGCTTAAGCTCGTCCTGAACCGCATCGCGTTCGATGAAGCGACGCGGAATGCGAAAACCTTCGCTGTCCACAACGAAGGCCTCGCCGATCGCCACGCCCGGCGAAACGGCAATCCCTTGAAATGTCTGCATTATTTGTCATTGTGTTCGTTCGTCGAGAGACAGATTCCAGTCCGATGTGGATGCGGACATTCCATCTCGAGGCGGGGGGGCGGCCTCATCGGGGCTGAAGCCCTGATCCACCAGCGCACACAGCGCTCCAAGCGCTGCTTCGGCATCGTCCCCAGTGGCGCAAATTTCTAATTGAGTGCCCTCGACCGCGGCCAGCGTCAAGATGCTCAGTATGCTTTTGCCGTCGACCACCTCATGGTTCTTCACCACTTCGATCGTGGACTGAAACTGATTGGCCAGCCTGACAAATAGGTCCGCAGGACGAGCGTGCAATCCCTGCGGATTGACAATCGTAACGGTTCGGCGAACAGTCAGTGCTGACATCGAGAACTCGGTCGCAGGTTGAAAGACTTGGTTACGTAGAAGGCAGCTTTCGAGCGATAGGCTCGGCCCAACTGCCTACGAAACGAACTGGTTGTTATCCGCTTCTGCCAGCAACTGGCTGATGTCTTCGTTGCTCTTGGCTTGCTTCAGGAACTTGCAGAACATTTCATCACGCAACTGACGCGAAATGTTTTCCAGCGCGCGAAGATGGTCGCCCGGGCGATCCGGCGGAGAAACCAACAGAAACAGCAGTTGGACCTTTTCACCGTCCAAGCTGTCGAAGTCGACGCCGTCGGCACTGATGCCAACCGTTCCCACCAGACGCTCCACGCTGGCATGCTTCGTATGCGGAACAGCGACCCCGCGACCGATGCCGGTGCTGCCGAGTTCCTCGCGATCCATGATCGCCTTCACCACATTTTCGTGTTCGTCGGCTGATACCTTACCCGCCTTGACCAGAGCTTCCACCAATTCGCGAATGACCGACTCTTTATCTTCCGACGCCAGCGTACACCGAATCGCGTCGGTGCAAATGAAATCTGCAAACTTCATGCTCTACCTTCCTCGCGCCCGTAACTTCGTCGCGTTAAACCCAAATGCGACCG
>JAGQPK010000557.1 GCA_020426755.1 Planctomycetales bacterium | reverse complement strand
ATCTTCACCGGTAAAGAAACTGCAGGCACGAATGGTTTCCAAACGGACACGCGGATGTTCGTCGGTGGCACGCGTTTCCAGCAAGGCCAACGGATCTTCCAGCTGATCACGCCAGTAGCACACGACGCGCGTGGCGGCTGCCCGGGCACGTGGGTCCTGGGCGTTGAGTACCTTCTCCAACAGTTCGCGATTGACGCGATTGTGATGTTGGCAAACCCACAAGGCTTCGAGCAAATGATGTTCGTAGTGTGGATCCGCAGCGCTCAGCTCGCCAACCCACTTCGACAACTTTGCCATCACATCGTCGCTCGGATGCAAACGGAGTTCGAGACGCGTGCGATAGCGGGTCCGATCCTCCGGCTCTTTGAGCAGATCCAGCAGTTTCTCGATCGGTTCACCAGCAATCTTGGCGGGCGTAAGCAGCTTACGCGACGGATAGGTAATGCGCCAGATGCGGCCGTGAGTATGATCACGGCTGGGGTCACGGACTGAGTGTTGCATATGACCAACCAAGGCATTCTGCCAATCGCAGACGTACAGTGCGCCGTCGGGACCGAATTCCAGATCGACGGGACGGAAGTTGCGATCTTTCGAACGGACAATCGGTTCAATTTCCTTGGCGGCAAAACCCGAACCGGTTTCTTCGACCGTATGTTGGTAAACGCCTTGCTCACCGATGCAATTGTTGAGCAAGAAATTACCTTGTGCACTGTCTGGGAAATGGCGGCTGGCGACAAATTCACAACCAGCTGTGGGGCGAAATCGCTTGACGATGAACTGCTCCATGCCGCGATGTTTGCGTTCGTAGCCCACGTGGCCGGAGAAGGCCGTACCGTAGTAGTTCGCTCCACCGGAGGCATCGGCCACGAAGTTTTGTCCCCAGGCGTCAAACACATGTCCCCAAGGATTCGCAAAGCTATACGATACGAACACGTCCAGCTTTTCTGTGCGTGGCTCGTAACGAAAGATGCCGGCGTTCTTGAGACGAACCGGGCCGCGCGGTACTTCGACTTGCGAATGGTGGAAGGTGCCTTCTTGAAAGTAGAGTGCACCACCGGGGCCCCAGGTGAAGGCGCTGATCGAGTGGTGTGAGTCGGCTGAATCGAAACCACGCAATTGGCGGACACGCACGTCGGCCACATCGTCACCGTCGGTGTCCTTCAGGAACATCAGGTCGGGTTGTTGCGCGACGTAGGCTCCGCCGTCTCCCAGTTCGATGCCGGTGGGGACGTGCAGCTTGTCGGCGAAGACGGTGCACTTATCCGCGCGGCCGTCGCCATCCGTATCTTCGAGGATCAGCACCTTGTCGTTGACTTCGCGTTTGGGTTGATACTGAGGATACGACGGCATGCAGGCGACCCACAGCCGACCGCGTGCATCGAAGGAGAATTGCACGCAGTTGGCAAGTTCGGGAAAGTCCGCTTCGGATGCGAAGCAGTTGATGGCATAACCGTCGGCCAATTCGAATTGTTCGATCGCCTGTTCTGGCGGCAGGTAGTCGAGTTGTCCTGTCTTGCCTTCCTGTTCCAGATTGAAGTTTGTCTTCACTTCGATAAAGGCGGGTGTATTGGAATCATCGATCGTCGGTAGTGGCTTGCCCTGTGCGGCCGCCCAGACAACTTGATCACGATTCGCGACCATCACGTCCAGAATGGCTCGTTCGCGTTCCATCACATCTTGATTGGAAATCGATTTGTCAGGTTCGAAACGCAGGGTGCTACGGCCACCATAGATATAGAAACCGTCTACCGCGCGGTAGCGATGCCACCACTGAAAGTTCTTTTCGTCAATGGCCGTTTTGAGCTCAGGTTTGAAGGTGGCGGGAGCGTTGTCGCTACCGAACAGCGCTTGATCGAGAATTGTGGCGAATTGCTTCTGCCCGAACTCATTGAGGTGGATGCCGTTGATGGTCCAGTGCACCGGATCATCCATCGCCTGTTTGGTGGGCGTGTAGACGTCGGCAAACCCAACGCCAGTGGCCGCAGCAACTTCCTGCATCGCCTTGGTATAGAGTTCGATATTCGCGTTGTGGGCCGCGCCGTCAGGCAGATTCGGGTCCCGCAGGTTTTCGTGAGCGATTGGAGAAACGAGGGCGATCCGCGGCGCGCCGTGGCCGCTGTAGTCGGCGGCTTTCGTGTCGTTGACCACCTTCGTCAGATCGGCTTTGAACTTTTCGATACCTTCGGGACCGGCAAAGGCCTCGTTCGTGCCGAAGAAGTAGAGCACGACGCTGGCGCCGCTGTGCTTCAGATGCGATTCGGGCGATCCGAAGTTTTGCGAACGTGGCCGCAGGTTAGGCTCGTCGGCAGGGAAGCAGAGATTCCGCACGACGAGATTGAGATCGGGAAAACGCGTGTGCAGAATGGCTTCCCATTGATTGTCGTGCTGCAACGCTTCGCCCAATCCATTGCCAACTAGGCAAATGTGGTCGCCTGCCTGCAACTCGATTGCTGCCGCTTCCGCGCGGCTTGAGGCGAACGCTTGCCCCAGCAAGAAAATCAAGGTCCAACAAACCGTAGCTCTCATGGTCTCTCCAACGTTGCTGAAAGCTGCGCAGACCCGACTGACCAGCGGTTTGGGCTGGTACGCTCAGGCCTTCGCGAATGTATCGGTGGGGATTTGGGTAGGAATCTGAACCGCAATTGTTTCGATGCGGTTGACATGTCGACTTTGGCACCGGACGCTAACGCATATCGGTGGACATGCCGCCGGACGCAGTATACCAGATCGCCTCGCGGCCGTTGAGCATCAGCTTGATGACTTCTGTCGATGCCGGTGGACCGTGGCAATCCCGTGGAATCACGTTGGTTTCCTTCCTATTGTCGATGTGCGACATTCGTTTGGCCTTCACGAACCCTAAGCTGGTGACAACAACCATGAACGATTTTCGAACTGTCGGGCGACGTTCCCTCCTACAAGCGGCGGTGGCGGGGATGGCAGGATGGACGCTGGTCGGTGATGCTGCGGCGCAAGCCCCCGCGCAGGCCGCCACTTATGCGAACCGGATTGCCACGTCGACGTACTCTTTTTGGCGATTCAATGACGGCACGAAATTGCCGATCGAGTCCTGCATCGACATGGCGGCGGCAATGGGCTTCGATGCGCTGGAAGTTCTGCACATTCAGATGACGGACGAATCGAACAGTTACCTGCAGCGTCTGAAACGCCGTGCCTTCTCCAATGGCATTCCGCTCTGTGGATTTTCGACGCATCAATCATTCGTGTCCCCAACCTATCCGCTGCGACAAAAGGATGTCGCCCACACCATCCGCTGTATCCAAATGGCTCACGAGATGGGCATCCCGACCATGCGCGTCAACACGGGACGTTGGCAGACGATCGGCAGCTTTGATGAGCTGATGGCGAACAAGGGCATCGAGCCGAACCTGCCGGGTTATACGGACGATGACGGTTTCGGTTGGGTGATCGATTGTTTCGAGCAGCTGGTCCCACATGCCGAACGTTACGGTGTCGTGCTGGGACTGGAAAACCATTGGGGCCTGGGCCGCACGGCTGCCGGCGTGCTGCGCGTCGTTGACGCGGTCAATTCACCCTGGTTGCAAGTCACCATGGACACGGGCAATTTTCTCGAGAACCAATACGAGCAGTACGAGCAGCTCGCGCCGAAGACGGTGTTTGTGCAAGCCAAGACGTATCACGGTGGCGGCAAGTGGTATACGCTCGACATCGACTATCCACGGGTCGCCCAGATTCTACAAAAGGTCAACTACCGAGGTTACATTTCGCTTGAGTTTGAAGGCAAGGAAGATTACACGACGGCGATTCCCAAGAGCCTGGCGACACTGCGAGCGGCATTTGGGCAAAGCGGTTAGTTTTGAGTGGCTAGTGGCTAGTGGCTAGTGGCTAGTGCTAGAAGTTCGCCGAAAGGCATTAGCCGCGGTTCTCGCTGCGGTTGGACGTACGGCAATCTCATGAACCGACGGTAACGCGTTGCGGCGAACTAAGTGCCGCTTTAGTGCGGCTTTGGAGTGCGATCGCGCAGCTATCGCTTTGCTCTGAACGTGGTGTTATGCTCGAGAGTGACCATACCAAATTAGCCATCGCAAATGAGTCCGCTGCTCGCCACGTTTATCGTCTTCCTTGCCGCCGTTGGCTTTGCCACGACGTGGCTATATGGTTCGCAGCAGACGCTCTTCGCGGCGAACTGGCAGAATGCCACGAGACTGTCACTACGTATCGCACTGGTCGTGGGAGT
>JAGQPK010000556.1 GCA_020426755.1 Planctomycetales bacterium | reverse complement strand
AGGCAGTGGAGAGTTCATTGCGGGAGGGGGGACGGCGCGCGTGGAGCTCAACTGAGTGCCATTGCGCTAGCTAGCGCCTCTTGGCGAACTTGACGCTCGCGCGTACACCACCAGACGATGACGTCAAGTGATTGATACGTGTGCATTCTGGGTACAATGAAAGTCGGGGTTTGCTTAAGATTAAGATAGCGTGCGGCGCTCGTGGCAAAATCGTCGATCGGGCTTAAGTCGCGAGGCAGTGAGCTAATTCGGAGGTGAGCGGATGAGTTGGTTACGGCAACATGTTTGGTCGCCCTACCTAGTCGGGGCATTGCTGGGCGTCCTTTGTTGGTTCGCGTTTGCGAGTGCAGACACGCCGCTTGGTGTGTCCACCTCGTTTGTCCGCGCGGTCGGCTTAGCGGAGCAGGCTGCGTTGCCCGAACACGCGGCGCACAACGCTTACTTTGAAAAGACCAAGCTGAAAATCGACTGGCAGTTCATGTTAGTAATCGGGATGTTCCTCGGCGCGTACGTCAGCGGTGCCCTCTCGGGCGATCGTCAGGTGGAAAGCGTACCGCGATTGTGGCAGGAACGGTTTGGCAGCAGCGTCGCGTTTCGCGCGGCCGCCGCCTTCGTCGGTGGTGCCACACTGATGTTCGGTGCTCGACTGGCCGGAGGCTGCACAAGTGGCCACGGCATCAGTGGTGCCCTGCAGTTGGCAGCTTCTGGTTGGGTGTTCTTTGCCGCCGTGTTCGTTTCCGGAGTGGTAACGACGATGGCACTGTTAGGAAAGGTTCGCGGCAATGTTTGAACCCATGTCACGTTTGGCGCTCGGCCTGTTCACCGGATTTCTGTTCGGCTTTCTTCTTCAGAAAGGCCAAGTGACGAAGTACCGCACGATCGTGGGCCAGTTCCTGCTCAAAGACTTCACGATGCTCAAGGTGATGTTAACCGCTGTCATCGTGGGTGGCTTTGGCGTCTACGCTTTGAATTCAATGGAGCTAACCGCGCTACACATCAAGCCGCTGCTAATGGGTGGCATCGTGCTGGGTGGTGTCATCTTTGGTGTCGGCATGGCAGTCCTCGGCTACTGTCCAGGCACAGGTGTGGCCGCGTTGGCAGAAGGCAAACGTGACGCGATCTTCGGCGTCCTCGGCATGCTCGTCGGCGCCGCAATTTATGCCGAAGTGTTTCCATGGTTCCGCGACCACGTGCTGACGCTCGGCGATTACGGCAAGGTCACCCTGGCCGATCTCACAGGCCTGCCTGCCTTGGCATGGCTTGCGATCATCGCGGTCGGTTCCGGCCTGTTATTTGTAGCACTTGAGCGTTTGAGCCCTCGCCCACCGCAGGTCGGTTCCGCGCCTCCGCCAGCATCACATGTCGGCAAGAATCGAGAACGAGCGTCACAGCATTCTCGTGCCTAGCACTGGCAAGCTCGCGGAACGCCCCGCGACGAGCTGCGATCTCTTGTTCGCCGCAACGCGTTAGCGTCGGTTTTGGCCCGGCGCTGACTCGTCGCAGCCAGCTTTCGCCAAAAGTTTCCAGCGCGATTCCTGCGGCCCGACAACTTAGCCGTTTCCGCCTTCATTTCCTTGGCCCGTCGGCAACTCCAGCACTTGCTGGTCTTTGAGCAACTGCAGGCGGAGTCGTTCATAAGGCAACTCGACGAGCAACAACTCGTCGTCAATCGCCAAGCAAGCTGCCGTCGCGGCGGACTGCCCCAGCACCATGAAAACTGGCTCCATACGAATAGAGCCATACGCGATGTGCGAAGCGGCCAGACACACGGGCACAGCGAGATTTCCGACTTCATCACGTCGCGGCACGATCGAACGATAGCTAATCAGATAAGCGCCTCCAGGTGACACTTGTACGTCACCTTCGTTCTGCACATGACCGTTTGCCGTTACATATCGCTGCACATTGTGCGAATCCATGTTGTAGCTGCCAAGTCCCACCGAGTCCGTCACGATGCGTTGCCGGCGGCAGTCATGTTCCGTCATCACGTAGTCGCTGACCATACGCCGTGACTCACGAATGTACAGCATGGGCGGCCAGTGATCGTTGTCGATGAACTCATCGGCCGCCAAGCCCCAGGGCTCCATTGCCTGCCTTACCTGCTGTGGCACACGCGGATGATTTGCCAACGTCCACATCAGCCCCTGTTGGTAGTTGCGATGTTGAGCGACAATCTCGGCACGACGCGCGTCATCCGCTTCCGGATAATCGTAATTCATGCCAATGTAGTCCGTCGACATCGCCCCCAGATTGTTCGTATCCGTCTTGCCGTTCGGCATCATGTCCGGACTAAATGGCAAACGCAAGTCGCCCGCCTCCATTGCCCGCAGCAACAGTTCGTATTCGCTTTCATCGTAGTCTGCCGATTTTGGAAAGGGCACGCGATTGGCGGCGAGCTTCGTCATACACATGCGAAAACAATACGCTTGAATGCGCTGGTCCCCGGTTCCAACGGGAGCGACGCCTTGCGATTGAATGCCCGCCACCAAGCCACTCGTCACATCGCCAGGAATCCGATAGGGATCTACCGATTGCAGGAAGCGGTGGTTGTATTTGTTTTCAAGTGGTTGGCTGCCATTGAGTGTCTCGCCGTAAACCGAGTTCCCTTCGCGACCCACGACATAGCTGACGCCTGCGGCCGCCATCAAGTCACCTTCATAAGTCGCATCAATGAACATCTTCGCGACATAGATCGTACCGCCGCGTGTCGCCACGGACACGATGCGATTCCCCTCACGTTGCACGCCCAACTTTCGATCAAGTGGTTGCTGAAGCACGACGGTCACGTCCGTCTCCGCAAGCCACGCTCGAAACACTTCACTCGCCACATGCGGTTCAAAGGTCCACATCGCGTCAGCATCGCGTCGATAGCGTGCGTACTGGTCCGCTCGCTCAAAGCGCCAAGCGTCCTCACGATCGTAATGCCGCTTGATACGCTGATAGAACTCACGAGCAAGCCCTCCGACAACACGCTTGTCTCCGGAATCCGTGAACCCCAGACCACTGGTCGTAAGTCCACCGAGATGCGTCGTGGGTTCGATCAGAACGGCCCGCTTGCCTTGACGAGCGACCTGAATCGCTGCGGCAATGCCAGCCGAAGTCCCGCCGTAGATAACGACATCCGCCGTGACGACATGTTCCGCCAGCAGGGGCGTGGTAGCATTGCAGATCAGTAGCGTGACGGCTACGAACAGCCGTCTGCAGTGCGAAGCAGCGCAAAATGGCATTTCGTTCTTTCTATTGATTCGTGATTGTCCGTCGGCGTTCAGCAGTGCTTTAGTTCGCCGCAACGCCTTAGCGTCGATTCGACTCGGCGAGAGTTCGACGCAACGCGCTAGCGTCGGTTCGTCCTGCCGTCGAGTATCCACGCCAGCGAGAACCGCGGCTAACGCCTTTCGGCGAAACACTTTCCGTGCGAACGACTCGGCGACCGTTCGCCGCGATGCGTTAGCGTCGGTTCGTCCCGCCGTCGAGTATCCACGCCAGTGCGAACCGCGGCTAGCTCCTTTCGGCGAACTGATCGGCAAAATGCCCCCCCGTTAGCTGAAGCTGAAATGCGCTGGCGTTAAACAAAATAGGCGGCCAGCGTTCACGGCGCGTTTCGTTTTCAAGGCGCGGCAGGTTTGGCTAAAATAGACGTCGCAGCCAGTTCGGCTCGTGAAGATAAACAGGAGGTGGCAGATCATGTCCGCTACTCAGTCAAAACGCACTGGATCCAGACGTTTCGTACGTTCACTGGTCAGGAAGCCGTCGCTGCGCCGCAAGCCACGGCTGAATGTGCAGGTGGAGTCACTGGAAGACCGTCGACTGCTAGCGGTGGATGCCATTTTGGTTAGCGACGCGTATTCGGTTCGCCAGAATGCTGATCCGATCGAGTTGTCGGTGTTGGCGAACGACGTATTCCCGGCTGGCTATCTGGGCGCCGCCGAAATCTCGGCTGTCAGTTACGGCAGTCAGGGTGGTCAGATCGAGCTGGCGGATGACGCCAAGTCGCTCATCTATCGACCACCGGCGGATTACGCGGGGCAGGAAGATTTCAACTACTTCGTCGATGGCCAGTACGCCGCCAGTGTGCGCGTAAACATCGAATCGGCCGTTCGTGACGATCGATTCACAGTTCGCCCGGATGGTGAGCCCCATGTTCTAAACGTGCTCAGCAACGATCCGTTCTGGTCTGACTACACCGGCGCCCGCCAAATTACGGCGGTAAGTGTCAGCAGCGGCGATG
>JAGQPK010000555.1 GCA_020426755.1 Planctomycetales bacterium | reverse complement strand
GTCCGAGCCCTTATCTCATTCAAAAATCAAAACTCCGAAATCATCATTCCTCAATCGAGGAGTACCGCGGCTGACGCCTTTCGGCGAACCGGCGCGTGTGTAGTTCGCCGCAACGCGCTAGCGTCGGTTCAGACCCGGCGCGGAGTATCCAGCTCAACGAAAACCGTGGCTAGCGTCTTTTGGCGAACTTCGTGTTTTCGGGTGTACCGCTTTCACTTGGACTCGAGTCCAAGTGAAAGCAATTTAGTCCGCTACCGTCATCGATGTTCGACGGTTCGACGTGTCGGTACCCGTATCCCGAGGTAGCGTATCGCCGCGTACAAACCGCTGAACGCTTGCGAACTCGTCCGCGGTATTTCGTAGAAAGTTCTTGATTTGTGGCATTTGTGCGATAACCTGATCGTCATGCACGCACGTATCACGCATCAAAAAGAAACAACTCAGATAGACGCTGGGGCACGGCTGTACCCCATAGCGACCGACTGGGGCATTCTCGCAAGAACCACCCTGCTGTTACGTTGTCGTCGCCGTTCGTAAGTCGACGCAATCGTTTCGGCGGAGCCTTTTCAAGACGCTGTTCGCTCCCCGCGAGCAGCGTCTTTTTTCGTTCTTGATAGTCGCGCCTTTAAGCTCTGGTCGACAGCTCAAACCGGCAGCCAGGGACAACTGCGATCGAGCGACGCGTTTTGTAGCCAGTATCGTGCCACATCCTCGTCACACAGATTGGCATCGTCGCAAGATGTGACGGGACCACCGCCGGCGACCAGGACAATGTCGCCCTGTTGAGCTTGCGCCAAGCTCCAGCAAATTGCTTTCGCACGGTCGGGCATCAGATGTGCCTGGGCCGGGCGATCAAAACCGTCCAAGACGTCGTGAGCATTTCGCAAGGAGAGCTTGCGGTCAAGTTGCGTTCCGGTCAAAACACAACGGTCCGAATGGTTTTCAAGCACACGACCAATGTCTTGTCGATCGACTTCGCTCAAACGCGGACAGATGCCGGCGACGCAAACCAGGTTGCGATCGGTCACTTGGCGAAGTGTCTTGAGTGCATGCGAGAGCACTCGCGGCGAGCCCGCAATGTTGATAAACAATCCAAAGGGCTGGCCGCATTCCACGCGTTGCAAACGTCCTGGAATTGAAGTAACCGACTCAATGCCTCGCACGATCGCATCGAGACCGACGCCCAACACGAGTGCCGTCGCTGTCGCGGCCAAGCAGTTGTACACGTGAGCGTCGCCAACCACGCTTGTGCGTACACAAATCGATTCGTTACCCGCATCAAGCAGAAACGTTTGTTCGCTGGCGTGACGCTCCAATACGGTCGCCATGATTTCTGCTTGCCGATTGATGCCGTAGGTAATCGTCGGATTCTCAATATTGGGGAGCAATCTCGCACTACGTCGATCGTCGGCATTGACGACCGCGAAGCCTTCCGGCTTCAGCATCCCGAGAATCTCGCGTTTGGATGATAGGTAATTCCTCATCGAGCCGTGTTCATCGGTATGTTCGGTTAGCAGATTCGTGAGCACGGCACCGTCGAGGGGAACGCCACTTAATCGCTGCTTCGCGATCGTTTCGCTGGAGGTTTCAATGAGCATATGCGAATGCCCCGCCAAGTGAGACTGGGCAAACCGTTGCGCGAGACGAATTGCATCGTGTCGAGCAAGTTCCTCGGAAGACAGTGTGTCGGGCGTTTCACCGGCGGCGTTGAGTATGGCGTTCAGCAGCACGGACGTGGACGTTTTTCCATAGGAGCCCGTGATGCCCAAGGTATGCATCGCGTTCGCCGGCGATCCGGCCACCGCTTGGCAGACCCGCGCAAATGCCTGGCGTACGTCGTCCACCAAAAATTGAGGAGCGTCGCAGGGAATCACACGTTCGGCCAAAACAGCAACGGCCCCACGCTGAATCGCCAGTTCGATCAGGTCCTGGCTGACAAAGTCCGTTTCGTCCAGCACGACAAACAGATCACCGGCCTGACATTGCTCAGCCGAAGTGCTGCACGAGCGAATGCGTGGCTCGCGTCCTGTCAGCCAACGTCCTTCCGTCAGAATCTCGGAAAGAGACAGACCGCGCGCAGAATGAGAATTAAGCGGCATGCTACCAAGGCCTCCTTGCCCTAGTGCGGCGGGAACCGCAGCGAGTCTACGTGCTGCGTATCAAAACCTTCCTGGTCGTACGCGAACACGGGAAATTGGGTTCAGGGAATCCGCAAGTCCAGTCAGCGAAGCATGCCGCGTGATTACCACGAGTTGCCGTGCTACGCCCGGGTCGACGGTGCTTGCCAATCCCCCAGTGATGGCGTCGATTCTCAGGATTAGGGCCCCTGGTGTCAAGTCGAGTTGGCGCTGGCCTTTGGAGTGCGATCGCGCAGCTATCGCTTTTCACATGAGCCGACAGGAGCGAACGGGCACAATTCCGGCCGTTTGACACGGCTCTTGGATTTGCGCGACGCACGACGACTGCGACGCAACAGGATCCATTCAGCTTCGTCTGGGACGTTCCGCGGCACGCAACGCGAATCGCGTCGTCAGAAAGCAGCAGCTGCGCGGCCGCACTCCAAAAACAAAGAACGTCCGAACGATCAACGCGTTCCGCCGCCAGCCCCACGTCTGATAAACTATCGCCCGACCTCAACGTCTTCGCGTCACACGATGAACGAACGTGTCATCACAAGCAATCGAGCGTCTGCCATGCGACAGCCCGAAGAACTTAAACACGACGTTCCGCTGCAATGGTCAACGGGAACCGGCACGCAGGTATGGCAGATGATCTGCGCTGCCATCGCGGGAGACCTCGAGACAATACGACAGTTGGTCACAGCCCATCCGGAACTCGTTGAATGCAGCCACGCCTATCGCACACCGCTGTATTTCGCCGTCCGAGAAAACCAAGTTGACGTCGCGCGATTCCTGCTCGAGTGCGGCGCGAATCCCGTCGGCTTGGCCGTTAACGACTCGTTGTTGCAAATTACTCAAGACCGTGGCTATCGAGAAATGGAGCAGTTGCTCGATGAAACGATCCATGGCGTCGGTATGCCACCTGATGCGGGCGAGCTTTTGGCCGAGCTGATTCGCCAACATGATTCGGCCGGATTGGCGCAAACGCTGCACGAACATCCCGCATGGCTACGCGCGCGCGACGATCGGTCGAACGAGCCGATTCACTGGGCGACGATGACGCGGCAGCCCGAGATGATCGATTTGTTGCTCGAGCGCGGAGCCGACATCGAAGCGCAACGTCTGGATCTGTCTCGGCCGTTGCACCTGTTTCATGGCGACTATCACTTTCGTGGCTGGGACCGCGTTCCGCACGATTGGCCTCATACCCCAACAGCAATTCTTGAGCATCTCCTCCAACGCGGTGCCTATCTCGACATGTGTACCGCGTGTCACTTGGGCAGCATCGAACGTGTGCGTGAACTAATCTCAAACGATCCCGACTCGGTCAATCGACTGAGCGACAGCATGTCATACTATTTGGGTTGCGGATCGCCAATCAAGAATGCGGCTGCGGCCGGTCATTTGGAAATCGTGCGACTGCTGCTTGACAATGGAGCCGATCCGAACTTGGCTGAACCCGGAATCGCACCGCAAGGTCATGCGTTGTATTCCGCGATCGCGAAGGGATATCACGAGATCGCTGAGTTACTCTTGGCAGCCGGTTCTTACGCCAATCAAAATGTGGAAAGTTCAGCAGACGCTCTCAGTCGTGCCATCTCAAACAAGGACGAGCGCGCGATTCGCTTGCTCTGTTCGCACGGTGCGTCGCGCGAGGTCCACTTGTTGGCGTACTATGGAGACGTGCAAACGGCCGCCGCGGTCTTCGCCGCGAATCCGCAACTTGCTAACGATCCCCCGGCCTTAGCCAATGCTGCCGGTGAGGGACACGACGACTTCGTGCAGCTCATGCTACGCTACTGCCCTGAACTGCCTCGTCATATTGAGTTTCCTAGTTGGTCGATTGCGGCGAAGAATCCAGAAACGAATCGCATGTTGTTTCGTTTAGGCATGGATCCGAATCAAGCGGATTGGCTGGGAGTCACGGCACTCCACACGATCGCGCGACAAGGCCTACTCGAACTGGCCACGTTATTCATCGAGCATGGTGCCGACACGCACGCGCGAGATGATGACATCTGCTCGACCCCAATTGCCTGGGCTGCCAAGTTTGGCAAAACGGACATGGTGGAGCTGTTGCTGGAGCGCGGTTCACCGCCTCAACAGCCCGAC